>CAJGDJ010000028.1 GCA_904502025.1 uncultured Muribaculaceae bacterium | reverse complement strand
TAGCAATATAAAGTTTACCACCTTCTAATTCCAAACGGTTAGAACGGTAATATTTATATGAACTTGTAGATGTTGAGAGGTCTTGACCAAACAAACCTGTAATTAACTTACCACCATTTTTAGAGAAGTCGGGGTTGAATTTTTGGAGACCTTGTCCAAGGGCGGTCATAGTGTAGATAGTACCGAAGTTGGCACTTGTTGGGTCTTTATCAATAGCAACACCGATACGAGCATCGGCAGAGCCGTTGTTGTAGATGATAGAGTTATCAGAGTGCATGAGTTCTACCGATGGGCTTGCAGGGTTGTTGATAGCGATAGCCCATTTGTAGTCAACATTACCTTCAAGAGTTGAGGCGTCGATAGTAACAGTGTTTTCACCTTTCTTCACGCCGTTGATTTGAACAGTTTTTGCAGTGCCACCATTTGTAGGAGTAAGCACAACAGATGCTGATTCAACATCACCGGTAGATGTAAATGTCAAAGTGTATTCACATTCATCTTGTTTAGTCATGTTGAGACCATAAGCATAGCGACCAGGAACGGCTGGCAATGCTTGACCTTGAATTGTAGAATTAGCTTTAGTTACTGTTTGACGAGCTGGGTTCTTGATAGCATATACCAAAAGACCTTTTTGTTGTGATGCGATATAGAGGTTATCGGCATGGTCAAATTCCATTTGGTCAACGCGATAAGTTCCGTCCAATGGAATAGTGTGTTTATGCACAAATGAAGGTGTGCTACCACTCCATGTTACGTCATAAACTTGAACTACAACACCTGAGTTGCCTGAGCTAGTATACGAGTTGGCAATAGCAAATCGTTTTTTGTCGGCTGTGATTGCCATACCACCATTTTCAGAACCATTAAGAGTTCCATTAATTACATCTGATTTAGAGATGAGATTCAAATTGTGGTCAAATACAGCAAATGCTGGGTTTTGAGCAAGGTTATTTCCTGAATAACGACATTGAGAAACGATAACGGCATTGTCGGTAACAAGCACGTCACCATCACCATTATCCATCACGCCTGCAGTAGTGTAGCTCTTGGCTGGGCTACCTGAAGTCCATGATGTTCCAGTGCCAATGTCAAATCGTTGTAGATTGTTTTCGTGAGATGAGAATACTTTGCGGCTTGAACCTTCGCCATAGAATGCAAGAGCACGCTCGTAATAAACATTAGTAATGTTTCGAGGAGAAGCATTTGTAGCAGGGTCATATTCCCACATACCAGTGTTTTGGTTAGCATAGTTTGCAATATAAACTTTACCCTTATTTACCTCAATACGGTTAGAACGGTAGAATTTATTTGAGCTTGTAGATGCATCAGTGTCTTTACCAAACATGCCAGTGATTACCTTACTACCATTTTTGCTGAAGTCGGGGTTATATTTTTGAAGACCTTGACCCATTGCAGTCAATGTGTAGATAGTACCGAAGTTAGCACTTGTTTGGTCTTTATCGATAGCAACACCGATACGAGCGTTGGCTGAACCGTTGTTGTAAACGATAGAATTGTCAGAGTAAAGAAGCTCTACGCCTGTGCTCACTGGGTTGTCGATAGCTACCGACCATGAGTATTGAGCATTTTCACCAAGTGTTTTAGAATCAATAGTTACAGTGTTTTCACCTTTCTTGATAGCGCCAGTTTTGATAGTTTGTTTAGCGCCAGTAGAGTTATTGGTGAAGATGATTGAACCGTTTGAAACGTCGCCTGTTGATTTGAACTTCAATGTGTAAGTAGTGCCACTATTTGAAGAACTCAAACCATAAGCATAGTGTCCGCGAGCAGGAATTTGTTCAGTTGCAAATAATGGAGTAGGGAATGAAGTTTCGTTGGCAGAAACAGTAACCGATTGAGAGAATTCTTTATAATCGGGGTGTGAGAAAGTCAAAGTGTAGTTGCCAGCAGGAACTTTGTCAAACACGAATACACCATTATACTCATCGTCGGTTTTGTAAGTTTTAACCACTTGACCACTGCTGTTTTTGAGTGTTACAGTAGCGTTGTTAACTGGTTTGTATTTGTCGAGAGTTGAGCTATTAGGAGTGTAGTAAGTGTGCGAGAATGTTTGTTCGCCATCACGAAGCACACCATAGATTGTACCATAGCTATCTTTTTTACCCCAGCCAAAGTAGTCGTTAAAACCTTTAGCATAACGTTGTCCTTCCCAACGACAAGCGTCCCAGTTCATCGCTTTGTGACGAGCTGGTTGGTAAGTGTGGAAGTAACCTTCTACCAAGAATCCAGGCACGCTGTGACGGAGGATACCATAACCTTGTGTACCCCAGCTTGAAGCAAATGTCCAGTCACCTTGAATATTCATGTTAGTTGCAGAGTAGTATGTCCACATCATGTGTTGGTTTTTCCACCAGTGTGGCCAACATGCTTTAGATGCAGCCGAGCTACCAGCATTTTGCTCAGAGTTGGTATATCCACGGTAAAGGAATAGTGGATAGTTAGTTGTAGTACCTTCAGTTGCAGCATTTGAGTGAATTGAAATCATCATATCGGCGTTCCAACTTTCACATTCAGCTGCAATTTCACTCAAATTACGGCTATAAGCGCCATAAGTAGATCCATCGTGAGGGTATGGACCGTTTTTCACGCGGCTCATCACAAGGTTTGTTTGGCTCAAGTCAAGAGCGGCACCACGACGAGCAGCATTTGAGTTGTTTAGGTTTTTGTTACGATCAAAAGGAATACCATATTCAATGAGTTTTTCCAACATACCAAAACCTTTTTCAAGGTTGGTGTTTGACTCATAGAAACCGGCAGTGTCGGTATAAGTAGGACCACCATGAGTAACAGTACCCATGTGGCGGTCTTCACCACCCCAAGAACCGTGTCCTGGGTTGATGTAGATACGCACTTGGCTCGTGTTTTGAGCCATAGCACCAAGTGCGAGAACTGCCGCTACTAATGAAAATAAAATCTTTTTCATAGAGCGTTTAATTATTTAAGGTTGATGATAAACAATTCACCAGCAGGAGTAGAGTAAGCGATGCCCTTGCCATTAGTAGAAGGATACATAGCCATAGACTCATCAGTAGTGAGTTCTTGTTTTACTTTACCATCGATAGACGCAGCGATGAGTTTAGAAGAAGTAACCACTTCGCCATTATCGATGTCGTGCATACCCACAACAGTGAGGTCGTTCAACCATTTAGCAGCACGGATGTTACCAACGAAAACAGGGTTTGAACCGTCGATGTTAGCAACGTAGCAACCACCAGAAACATAGTAGTAGCAAACTTTAGTACCGTTAGGAGAGATAGAAGCCCAAAGGTAGCTAGCGCCATCAGTACCGTTAGGAGAAATCACTTTACCGTCGATGCAAAGTTGACCGTAGCGGATAGAAGCTACAGGCATTTGCACAGCCACTCCACCATTAAGGCTCTTAGCAGCGCAAACGTTGTTGTCAACAGTCATCACGTTAGTACCACTTACAGCAAAACCGTTGAGGTTGCGAGTAGGAGCAACGAGAGTAGTTTCTACACCACGAGGAGAAACAGCTTTGAGAGAAGTGTAACGAAGTTTGTTTTCAGCAGTTTTGCTTTCACGGAATACTACAGTACCGTCGTCGGCGATTTTAAGGTCAAAACTGTTACCATTTTGAGAAATCATAGAGATTTCACGAGAGTTGATGTCCATTTTGTGGAGTCCGCCTTTAGTGTTTTGCGAGAACACTACAAAAGAACCGTCAGGGCTAAGAGTTGCTTTGTCAACGCTAACGCCTTCGGGAAGAGCAATCTTGTCGATAGATTGAATTTCCACTAATTGAGCGAAACCGAGAACACTTGAACACAACAACATAGCCGAAATGAAAATTTTCTTCATGGGTTAATAGGGTTATTGAGTTAGTAAATTTGTATTAAATGTGATAATTAAACTGCAAAAATAATAAAAATAAAGGTAAATATGCTATAATTCGGCAAATTTAACAAGCAAAGATGGTGCATATACGTCAAACTCACAAACGACCATTTTCAATGAGGCACGCTATGCGTTCAATCATCGCATCTTCGCGGTTTTTGTTAGGCTCGAACTTCCCTTTGAGACTGACACCAAATAAATTACCAAACATCTGCCAAAATCCGGCACGAAAGCTTCCAAGAAAAGCCTTAACGATGTCGTAGGACGATTGATTCGTCTCTCGACGAATGAGCTTAACAAGTATCTTGGCTTGCCTACGTGTGAACTTTTTGAGATGAGGTTTATATTGCTTAAATAAAGCTCCTTCCATCTTTTTGAGATAGTCTTCTCGCTCTTTTTGAGTGGGAAATGTCTCAATATATTCGTATGTTTCAAGAAGAGTTTCACAAATTAGATGTGCATACGGGAGAGCTTTTCGCACATCTCTTACCGTACGCCAATAGAATTCTTCTTCTTTTTTATTTTTGAATTTGAGTTTTGGGAAGCAATAAAGGTCGCGAAGCACAACCATCATCACAGAGTCGCCCTCCTCATCAACAAAATGATACTCACCTACAAAAAAACGTTTTACCCCTGTCCCTAATTCAGAGTTGGCATTAGGGTCAAATTCTTCTTGTGCAAAAGCAGTGATTGAACACAAGAGCGTTCCAATTAGTATAATTAAGAGTCGGAACTGTGACATTTATTTGTGTCGGCGTGAGGGTAGTCAATTGTATAATGAAGTCCACGCGATTCTTTTCGCTCTTTTGCTTGACGCATAATGAGATACCCCACATTAATGATGTTGCGAAGCTCACATATTTCGCGCGAAGCAGTTGAGCGTTTGAAAAGCCGTTCGGTTTCTTCATATAGAAGGTCGAGTCGATTCCACGCTCGGTTCAAACGAATGTCGGAGCGAACAATCCCCACGTAGGTACTCATAATTTGGTTTACTTCCTTGATGCTTTGCGTAATCAGCACCATCTCCTCGGGTAATCTTGTCCCTTCGTCGTTCCATTCGGGAATGTCGTTACGGAAAGAATAGTGATTTACCATTTCCATAGCATGCACTGCTGCGGCTTGGGCATATACAACAGCCTCGATGAGAGAGTTTGATGCTAAGCGATTTCCTCCATGAAGCCCCGTACAAGCACATTCGCCAACGGCATATAGTCGTTTGATTGATGACTCAGCGTTAGAGTCAACTTTAATCCCCCCACACAAGTAGTGAGCGGCAGGGGCTACAGGGATATAATCTTTGGTTATATCGATGCCAAGCGATAGACATTTGCGATATATATTGGGGAAATGTTTCTTTGTTTCTTCAGGGTCTTTGTGCGTAACATCGAGATACACATGGTCATCGCCATGGCGTTTCATCTCACTGTCGATGGCACGAGCTACAATATCGCGAGGTGCGAGCGATAGACGAGGGTCGTATCTATGCATAAATTCTTTGCCACGAATATTGCGAAGCACAGCACCATAGCCACGCATAGCCTCGGTAATGAGGAATGATGGTCGGTCGCCGGGGTGGTAAAGTGCAGTGGGGTGGAATTGCACAAATTCCATGTCTTGCACAGTTCCTTTGGCTCGATAAACCATTGCAATGCCGTCGCCTGTCGCGATTAGGGGGTTGGTTGTGGTCTTATATACAGCACCTATACCTCCTGTTGCCATTACGGTAATTCTTGCCTTGAATGTGTCAACTTTGCCGTTTTCGGGATTGAGAATATATGCACCATAACAAGTAACATCGCTTGTGCGACGAGTAACTATGCGGCCCAAATGGTGTTGTGTGATTATTTCAATCGCAAAATGATCTTCAAATACATCGATATTAGGGTTTTTCTTTACGGCAGCAATGAGGCTTTCTTGTATCTCGGCTCCGGTGTTGTCTTGATGATGTAGAATGCGAAACTCACTGTGTCCGCCCTCTTTGTGAAGGTCAAACTCGCCATCTTCGTTTTTATCGAAGTTTACGCCCCAATTTATCAGTGCATTTATTTCATTGGGAGCTTCGGTAACAACCTTTTTTACAGCTTCGGGGTCGCTTAACCAGTCGCCGGCAATCATTGTATCTTCGATATGTTTTTCAAAATTATCGACTTTGAAGTTTGTAACCGATGCCACACCTCCTTGTGCCAAATAAGTGTTGGCTTCGGGAAGTTTTGTTTTACATACCAACGCCACACGCCCTGTGTGTGCTACTTTGAGTGCAAAACTCATACCGGCAATGCCGGAACCTATAACAAGATAATCATATTCGTAAGTCATATCCTTACCCCTTTATTTTTATAACCACAAAGTTATAAAATAATTTAGAATGGGGTAATTCATTATGCGTAAATTTTATTGATAGCGACAATAAAGCTCTTCGCTGTTGATATTTTCAACTCAAATAGCCACTTTTTTCGTCTGTCGGAGTATATTTAGGGAACTTCTATAAATTCCCTTTACTCTAAAAAAACACAAGGGGCATTGCCATCTCGGCAATGCCCTTGCAATTCAAAACCAAAATATTTATGAAACAAATTATTTCTTAATCATGCGAGTTGTTGCACCTGCTGCGTGGATGATGTAAACGCCTGTTGGGAGGTCGCTAACATTAAACTTCACGCGAGTGTCATCAGCTTCAAATTCTTTCACCAACTGACCATCGATAGTGAATACCTTCACATCATCAAGCACAGTCCATGCTTGAAGCGTTACCACACTATTAGCAGGGTTAGGATAGAGACGCAATGTGCCTTTAGCCACATTCACATCTTCTACACCAGTGGTAATCTCGTCTTTTACTTCAATAATACCATCCATCTCTAAATCTCTATAATCCTGGTTGGTTGTAGTGATGACATACATATCTTTTCCACTTACTGCATTGCGAGTGAGTGGTGCAGAAATGTCATGAACTCCTTCTTGATAAGTAGAACTTACTTTGATTATTGGCTCATCATAGATAACCACAGGATAGTTAGCACTTAATTCCCATTGAATTTTGGCATTCGCTTTATTTGTTAATTTTTCATTTCCAGCCCACACGTAGTGTACCTTTATAGGGAAATGTCCTGCTTCAGTGGCTAATGCCGACCAGTTTTCAGTTCCGGTATAACCAATACCTCTAAGTTGATTTTTAGAGAAATCTTTTTGATTATTGGTGATACGATTATTGTAACGTCCTACAACTTCGTCAGTTAAAATTGATGCAGCTTGGTATGGAGTCCAAATGTTTGATTCCACCGGGTGACCAACACATTCCCAACCTTTATCTGACTTACTATAATAACCCATATAACGCACAAGATTATCATTAAATTCTTGCCATTTGATATCCATTGCAACGTCGTAGAAGTATTTGAAGTAAGCACCATAGTCATCATCATCACCTTCAACATTTGCTTTTTCATCCCAGTGTGTAGATTCTTCTAAGAACACATATCCTGGACAATTATATACATCTAATTCAGGGGTTGGGAACTCAGGATTAACAGCGATAGGCGCTTCGCTTTCACTTGTCTTTTCAACTAATTTGCCATCAACAGTTTTGCGATAAGTAGTGCGAACAATTAATGTGTAGTTTTCGTTCTTTTCGGCATTGTATGTATAACGAACACGACCGTCAGGTGATGTTGTTTCATCGCGACCTACATTAAGACCGAGAATGTCAACTATACGTTTTTGAGTATTTGAATACAACGCTTTGTTAGTTGTACTGCTTTCTTGAACAGCTTCGCTAATCACATTACCTTCTTTATCTTTAAGAATCAAAGTGTAAGTGATATCCCACTCATTTAATACATCGTCGGTTACAGGGAGTGGATCGATACAACCGGTAGCACCAATCACGTTAGCCTCGGTAATTGAAATTGGGTTTGTTGGATTTTCAATATCACCAATTTTTTGGAATGTACCCATTGGGTAGTCTTCATTCCCTGCAAGAGATTCAATGATATTACCTTTCACCGGTATTGCTTCAGCAACATTACCTGTTCCATCTCCGTCATTGCTATTGGCTTTCCATTCTGTTAATGGAAGATTAATTTTATAAGTAGCCGACTCAAGAGCACTTGCAGTGAAGTTAAATGTACGCACTGCACTTGTATAAACTTGAGCTTTATAAGTATAATCAAAATCAACATCCTTCCACACAAGTGATTTAGTAGCTTTTGAGAGGTCGCCCGATGGGGTTACATCGTCAAAGTCAACAACCATATACCAATCATTAATAGTGAAGTGATTACAGTTGTTAGCTGTCATTGTTGCAGGACCTTGATAGAATCGTCCCACTTTATCCTTATTTGATGCAGCATTAAGAGCCTTAGCTGTCGCTTCATCAACCACAATCACATATTTTGTGGCTGTAACCAATTCATCGTTATCATCAAGAAGTGTTGAGTTAAACACATCTTCATTGAGTGAAAGGTCGAGTTTGAGGTCTAATGAATATTGAGTTACACCATCAACCACTGTTGAAGGTTGCGACAATTTAACATTCACAGGCACAACCGGAGCAGCCGATGTAACGGTGCGACCTTTACCTGAGATTGATTTTGATTTTACTTCACTTGCATAGTTTGCTGCTGAATAATAGTTAGCCACCTTGTAATTATAGATGCGGTTATAATCACCACCGTGAGCAAGGTTTTTGTGAGTGAAAGAGCCTGAAGTAGAACCTGAGGCTATAGTTGCTGTTCCGGCTTCTTCCCATGTGCCGTTATTGTCATATACACGGTTGCCCGATTCATCACGACGCATTGTTTGGTAATAAACCTTAAATTCACCTGCTTCACCGGTCCATGTAATATTGGCATCAACAGTGCCTGCAGCAGTGTTGCTTCCCTCACCATTACATTTGCGAGTTGCCACTACATTTGATGGAGCTATATCTCTACCCAAACCGGTAATGGTATATGATGACAATGCATTAGTTGTAGTTACACGAGCAGATGTCTTAACAGCATATTTCAAAAGACCTTTTTGTAGAGATACAAGATACAAGTTTCCTGCGTGGTCAAATGCCATTTGGTCAACTTGTCTTGTGCCACTCAATGGAATTGAATATTGATAAGAGAACGAAGGAGTATTTCCATTCCATGATAGATTATAGACATCAACCTCAAGGTCTTTTTCAATAGCATTTCCACTTGCATCAGCATTCCAACCATCAACGATAGCAAATATTTTCTTATCTGTTGTAATTGCCATAGCACCCACTTGGGTCGCTTGGGTATAACTATTTAAGTTGTGTCCAGAGAATATGATGTTTCCATTGACATCTACATATCTAAAAATAGGATAGTCCTCGGTATTTCCTCCATTGTATCGTTTTTGCGAAACAAAGATACCATTATCGGTTGCCAAAACATCTCCTTCATTTACCAAATTGTTACCAACGCTGGCATAGCTGGTCGCCGTACTTGTTCCTGCATCAGATGTTCCAACATTATAAGCATGATATGTTGTATAACTGGTAAGATACATTTTTCTGTTTGCACCAGTACCAATAAAGTCAACAGCACGAACCCCGGCTTGAATAGCAGAAGATATAGTCATCTTAGATGGGGTTGTTGAATTACATACCCAAAGACCTTGATTACCATCATTATCATAGTCTGCGATATATAATTTACCACTATTCGCTTTTAATTTTACAGAATAATTACTTCTTGTTCCTGGGAATTTATTTACTAAATATTTACTTCCTTTCGTAGTTAATTCAGGATAATAGTTCTGAGCTCCAATACCTTTACCTGTTATGGTATAGACAGTACCGAAATTAGCACTTGTTTGGTCATTATCGATAGAAAGACCGAGACGCACTCCATTAGAAGCTACTCCTGCAACAGAGCCAACTTGCGTTACAGTGCTATTTGCACTATTATTAATTTTAACAGCCCAAGTGTAGTCACCTGTTGCAATGTCGTAGGCATTAATTCTTACTTCGTTTGCCCCTTTTACAATAGGAGTCTTTATTTCAATTGTTTTACCAGTTGACTTAGGAGTAAGAACAATGACACCATTCTTTCTTGCACCTGTTGAACGGAACTTGAATACATATTCATTACCACTCTTTGAAGATGACAATTCATAAGCGAAATAACCTTCGGCGTTAGCATCTTCAGCTTCTTCGGTTTCACCAGGCTCGGCATCGGGATTAGGAGCATCTTCAGGCTCGATTCCAATTTCGGGACCTTGATTTGGGTTAGGGGTTGTGGTAGTTGCAGTCAATGTAGTGAGGTCGTCAGCAACTGTGATGTTCCACACGCCTTCCCATGGAAGAATGATATCGCCACCATTTTTATCGGCAACAAGATTTACAGTATTACCATTTGTGATAGTAGAGGTTGGAGTGAGGTTGCCATTGTTGAATGTTTCCCAGTCACCCTTATTTGTTGAAATCTTGAATGCTGTTACATTTGCATCAAGTGAGATGGTGTAATTAGTGTGATTATCGGTAAATTCAACTGCATTAGTAGGTTCCCAAGCACCAATAGCATCGCTATTACCTACTATATAAAGTGGAGGAAGCGGTTGAGGAGTTGAAGTTGTTGCAGTCAGTGTAGAACGGTCGCCTGCCACTGTGATAGTCCACACACCAGCCCATGGAAGAACGAAATTGTTATAAGAATGTTGTGCTATCAAATTTATAGTGCCACCATTTGTGATAGCATCGTTGCTGGTGAGGTTGCCGGCATCGAATGCAGACCAATCACCTGAAGTCTCACCTTTACCTGTTGAAATCTTAAACTCGGTTACAGTTTCGTTGAGCGTAATTGTATAGTTTTTACCATTGTCGGTAAGTTCAACAGCTTTTGCAGGGTCCCAATTACCAATAACATCGCTATTACCTACGATATAAAGAGGTATAGGAGGATTGACACCAGTGATTGTTCCTGAACCGTTCGTAACAGTTTGACGTGATGGATTTTTGATAGCGTACATTAAAAGGCCTTGTTGACGTGATGCTACGACAAGGTTTCCGGCATAGTCAAATTCCATTTGGTCAACTAATTTTGTGCCACTTAATGGAATAGAGTATTGATGTGTGAATGAAGGAGTGCTTCCGTTCCATGTCACGCTATAAACTTGAACACTAATATCTGCTTTTGTAGATTCATTGTAACCATCTGCTATTGCAAATGTTTTATAGTCGGGAGTAATTGCCATACCACCATTACTTGTACCATTAAGGGTCGCATTAATAGCATCTGACTTGTATTTGAGATTCAAATCGTGGTCTAATACCGCAAAGGCAGGGTTTTGGCTAAGGTTGTTACCTGCGTAACGATTTTGAGATACGAAAACAGCTTTGTCGGTAACAAGTACATCTCCGTCACCATTATCCATAACGCCGGCAGTAGTATATCTTTTAGTGGGGCTGTTTGCAGTCCATGATGTTCCGGTACCAATGTCGAAACGTTGAAGATTGTTTTCATGAGTAGAGAACACTTTGCGGCTAGAACCTTCGCCATAGAATGCAAGACCACGTTCGTAATAAACATTAGTGATATTGCGAGGTGAAGCATTTGTGGCAGGGTCATATTCCCACATACCAGTGTTATAGTTGGCATAGTTTGCAATATAAACTTTACCATTTTCTACTTCAATACGGTTACTACGGTAGAATTTATTTGAACTTGTAGAAGCGTCGGTGTCTTTACCAAACATGCCAGTGATTAACTTACCTCCATTCTTACTGAAGTCGGGGTTGAATTTTTGCAACCCTTGCCCCATTGACGTCAAGGTGTAAATTGTACCAAAGTTGGCACTTGTTTGGTCGTTATCGATAGCGACACCAATACGAGCATCGGCAGAACCATTATTATAAATAATTGAATTATCGCTTTGGACAAGATTGCAGCCATTAGAAGCAGGGTTATCGAATGCTACTGCCCAAGAATAGTTTGCACCATCTTCAAGTTCAGTTGCATCAATTGTTACATTGTTTGAGCCTTTGCTGATTGACCCAGTTTGGATTACAGTTTGTGCTTTTGTTGAAGTGTTGGTAAGGATAATTTTACCATTGCTCATTGCTCCAGTTGACTTGAATGATGCAGTATAAGTTTCATCATCAACCTTAGTCAATTTTAGACCATATGCATAATGACCTTGCACTGCATCAGCAGCAGAGTAGGTGCGCATGTCAATATCAATATAGTTCGTTTCGTTGGCTACAACGGTAACAGTTTGCGAAACTTCTTTATATCCATTGAGAGAATGCTTGATTGTATATGTGCCGGGAGCTACTTTCTTAAAGAAATATGCACCGTTCCATTCATCATCGGTAGTATAAGTGTCAACAGCAACGCCATTTGAGTTATAAAGCGTAACTGTCACATTATTAAGAGGCTTTTTATTGTCGATAGGGTCAATGTATTTATTAGCATCACGTGTAGGATTTTGAATTACCGACCAATATGTATGATTCATAGTAACCGATTGGTCGCGAACGATACCATAGATTTTACCATAGCTATCTTTTTTGCCCCAACCGAAGTAATCATTGATACCACGAGCATACATTTCACCTTCATGGCGACACACATCATCGTTCATAGCACGGTGCATCGCAGGGCGATAAGTGTGGTCATAGCCCTCTACCAAGAAACCTGGGATTGTGTGATTTAATACTCCATAATAGCGAGTATATGATGAGTTGTTACGGTCGGTATTATATTGAAATTTCACGTCACCTTTAATCCAGTATGGGTTACCATCGGCATCTTTGCCCGATGGATAATAGACACGTCCAGGGAAAGATGAAGCATTACCCCAGTTAGCACTTCCTGCATCGTATGGGTATCTTGGGTCAGTAAGCCAGTTCCAATGCATGTGTTTGTTTGAGATAGCATGTTTCCAACAAGCCATTGCCATATCATAACTTCCTGCAACGTATGGATCGCCGTCCCATCCACGATGAAGGAATAGGAGTTGATTGAAGTTTGTGTGTCCCGATGGGTTATTTCCGTCACCTTGGTTTGCATTTGAGTGAATAGAGATAAATACATCGGCATCCATCGTTTGAGCTTCCGTTGCTACGACTGACAACTCTGGAGAAACACCGGTTGTGGCGTGGCTCATACGGATATTATTTTGCTGCCAATACTTATTACCATTAGCATCAGTATAATACGTAGGCCGCTTTGAATTGTCGTAAGGCACGCCATATTCCTTTAACTTATCAAGCAACCCATATGCTTTTTGCATATTGGTGTTTGACTCATAAAAACCGGCCGTATCGGCCATTGCAGCACCATGTTTGATTGTTGCCATTGGGCGGTCACCGGAAGTATATGTTCCGTGTCCGGGGTTGATGTAGATGCGCACTTGATTGACCGTTGCATTGGGATTTGCAGCCGATGCGCTCAACGAGAGGGTTGCCGTCAATGCGGCAAGAAGTAAATGTTTTAGTTTCATAAATTTAGGTAGTGCCTCTCTTTGTAAAGATTTTGCAATCAAGCAAAAAAACATGGCACAAAAAGACTATTCTTTTCATGGCATTTTACAAAGGTTGACTATTAATTGTTAGTTATTTACAAATTTTCGAGCCCAAAATTACAAATTAGCCCCAATATATTAAAGTGTTCTCAATAATATTTAACACAATTTAAGGTGTAAATCCCTCTATCAGCCCTTTTTTGCCGACAAAACAATAAAAAACAGATTGTCCATCGTAGGGACATAGCGTGCCGTGTCCGATGAATTTGACAAAATGACAATCGGTTTCAAATAACTAAGTTCTGAAGAAATCACACTATGATAAGTTATCCATATTCTCCTCGGTTCGGGATATGTATTATCTCCCTCCCCATCATTTTCAGCTTCTATAGTGCAAAGAGAGTCTAATCCGACATTTTTTACAACCTCAACTAAGGCACTGTAAAAATCCTCACGAACAAATATTGATGATTCTTTACGAAGTTTTTTCAACTGCTTTTTCGTCAAATCACCCTCTAATCCAAATTGAGAACGGTCAATCGCAAGGTCTATATCTTCAGAAAATCGGTTGATAAGTTTTCCAACTTTACTTAATGATGTTCCACCCTTGAATATCAATTTGTTGGCAAATGGTAGAGTAAACACAATTTGCAGAATGGTTGTAACCCATAAATCTTTTTCAATAGCTTGAGCCGGCAACCCTATTTTCCCTTCTGTCGCTTGAAGTATTTGTCGCTGTTCTTCTTGCGATAATGTAAAATAGTTATTCATAAGACTCTTTTATAATGTTTCTAATCCAAGACGGCATAAGTTTTAGGTCTCCCATCACCTTTTCTTTTGGCTCATTACTGAGCAATTCTTTAATTCGCCCCAACTGCCAATCTTCAATATTATCTTTTTTTAGTGATTTTAGAGCCAATGTTATCAGCATCGCCAATCGACTTTGGAATGCCAAATTTTTGGGTGCAGTTTTTTTGAATGTTATGCCCCTTCCATTTGAAATGTCAATATGTCTATTTGAGCCGTCTGTCAGATAAACATAGTTCATCGGCACTTGTGTAGATAGCCCCAGGATATTTAATGCGTAAGCTCCGGTTGGAATTATTCGAGCATGGTCTCGCTTCGCCATTGCTTCTGCAATATGTTCAATTGGGGGTTGCAAAACGCCTAAACCAAGTTTTTCTTCTATTTCAGGAAAACAATAGATACCTTGTGCAATTCGGATAATCTTATCGTCTTTACATAGACGTGTCAAACATTGCCTGATTGCATCAGCAGAACCATACTCAATAAAGTCATCGGGAAAGAAAATGTTCCCCCTTTTCAATGACAAAATATGTTGTTCAATTTTCGATGTTATGCTGTCCATATTGTTGATATTTTGTCACAAAAATAATCAAAATTTGTGACAAAAACAAGTGGGTAAGTGTAAAATTAGGCCAACATAGTCCCTTTATGTTCATTTTGTCTAAAAAAAGCAATGCCCGGAAATGAGATAAATAATTTGTAGTTTTTTCGTTGTGTATAAAGAATTTTCCTTAACTTTGTACCCGAAATACTTCGACGTGGAAAAATTTGGCTGCTTGCAACCACAATAAAAAATGCTAAAACCGCAATCTTTATTCTCCCATTTACGTTTGTGGCTTTAGTTATTGGCTGTCGGCAAGCACGAATTGCACCGAGAGCTTTTATTTTGTTTACTAATTAACAACTAAAGAATATGAACTATCTATTTACATCTGAATCGGTGTCGGAAGGACACCCCGACAAGGTGGCAGATCAAATCTCAGATGCCATTCTTGACGAATTTCTTGCCTATGACCCTCAATCAAAAGTAGCTTGCGAAACCCTCGTTACTACCGGTCAGGTTGTTGTTGCCGGCGAAGTAAAAAGTGAGGCTTATATCGACCTAATGGATGTAACCCGTCGTGTTATCAACGGCATTGGTTACAATCGCAGTGAATTGAAATTTGATGGCGATGCCTGTGGTGTGCTATCGGCTCTACATGAGCAAAGTGCCGATATTAATCGAGGCGTAGAACGCGAAAATGTAGAGAATCAAGGTGCCGGTGACCAAGGTATGATGTTTGGTTATGCTTGCAACGAAACCGAAAATTACATTCCTTTGACACTCGACCTCAGCCACTTGTTATTAAAAGAACTTTCAGAAATACGTCGTGAAGGAAAGGAAATGACATATCTACGTCCCGACTCAAAAAGTCAGGTTACGGTTGAATATTCTCCCGATGGCAATCCTGTGAGAGTCCACACTATTGTGATTTCAACTCAACACGATGATTTTATCAAACCCACAGATGGCAAAACTCAAGATGAGGCCGATGCCGAAATGCTCGCAATCATCAAAAACGACGTTGCCACTATTCTTATTCCTCGCACAATAGCAAAACTTTCAAAAGAAACACAAGCTCTCTTTGATGGGAACCACATTCTACACGTTAACCCAACCGGAAAATTCGTTATTGGTGGTCCTCATGGCGATACAGGATTGACCGGTCGAAAAATTATCGTTGACACTTATGGTGGTCGTGGTGCTCATGGTGGTGGTGCATTTTCGGGTAAAGACCCCTCAAAGGTTGACCGTTCGGCAGCATACGCAGCTCGCCACATTGCAAAAAACCTTGTAGCAGCAGGTGTAGCCGACCAAGCTCTCGTGCAAGTGGCATACGCTATCGGTGTGGCAAAACCGGTGAGTCTTTATATCAACACCTATGGCACAGCAAAAGTAAATATGAGCGATGCCGAAATATCTGATATAGTAGCAAATATGGAGATATTTGATATGCGTCCTTACGCTATCGAAACACGTTTGAAACTTCGCAATCCTATCTATCAAGAAACTGCTGCCTACGGACACATGGGTCGCAACTATGAAGTGAAAGAAAAAACTTTCACATCTCGCTATGAAGGTGTAAAAACAATGAAGGTAGAACTGTTTACTTGGGAAAAGCTCGATTGCGTAGAGCAAATAAAACAACGCTTCGGTCTATAATTTGCACTAAGCCCCATTTAGGCACCTTAACTTTCATTTTTACACAAAATCAAACAAACTATTTTGCTTGATAAGGAAAAAAGTGTATCTTTGTGCGTTGTTTGCTATTTTACCCAAAATGGCAACCGATGTGACATAGTAAAAAATTAAATAAAACACTTAAAATAATGGCAACTTTAGAAAAAATCAGAAGCAAGTCGGTATTGCTATTCACTGTAATCATCGTAGCATTGCTTGCATTCATTCTTGGCGACTTCTTTACTTCAGGTCGCAGTTTATTTGGTGGTGGCACCACTGTAGCCGAAATTGGCAACCATGAGATCGATGTTCAACTTTATCAACAACGTCTCAACCAAGTGAGTCAACAACTTCAAGAGCAAGGTCAACAACAAGACATGGACATGGTTCAAGCTCAAGTGCTTCAACAAATGCTCTTTGAAAAAATGATGAACGCCGAACTTGAAAAACTTGGCATCGAAGTAACCGGAAAGGAACTTGCTGACATCATCACAAAGAATCCTCAAACAGCTCAAATGATTGATGCTATCAAGAATCCCGGTAAATACAATATCCCTGCCGAATATGCCGAACAGCTAAAAGCTCAACTTGCAAATCTTGAAATTGAGACCGAAAAACAAGTTAAAGAATTTATCTACGGCTACATATTCAGCAACCTTTTCACTGCTAACGAACTTGATGCAAAAGAAGCATACGATGCTGTGAACAAAAACTACATCGTCTCTCTCACAAGTAAAGAGTATGCTTCACTTCCCGATGACCAATTTCAAGTAAGCGATGCTGAAATCAAAGAAGAATGGAACAAAGAAAAAGGTGCTTACGCTCTTGAAAACGAAATGCGTACGATCAATTATTTCACTGTTCTGCTCAAACCATCAAACGAAGATAATGCAAATGCAGAAGCTATAGTAAACGCAGCTATTGAAGGGCTTAACTCAAGCAATGGTGTTGAAGCTATCGCTGCTGATGTTAACTTCAACATCAAAAACAACACTTATGCTCCTCGCCAAATCAAAGATTTACAACTTAAGAACTTTGTTGATTCAGCAAAAGTAGGTCAAGCAAGTATTGTTTCAAAACTTGATAAGACCTATAAAATTGCAAAATTACTCAGTTCAAAAACTGAAATAGACTCAATCAATGTTTCGGTTGTTCAAATTACCGACACTACAGCATTTGACTCAGTTGTAAACGCACTAAATAATGGTGTTAGCGTTAAAACAATCCTTGCTGACAAAGAAAAAACAGTAGGTGCAGATAGTGCTTGGATTACACTTGCAGATCCTCAAACAGATCCTATCTTAAGAGCAAAATTCCAAAAAGCAACCAACGGTCAAAAAATCGTTATTGACACTACAATGAATCAACAACGTTGGCAAGCTGTTTATGTAGTAAACAAAACAACACCGGCAGTAAAAATCAGCGAAGTAGCCGAAATCACATACGTAGTTGAACCATCTGAAAAAACTATCAACGAGCTTACAGGCAAATTGAACGATTTCTTGGCTAACAACACTAATATTGAGGACTTAATTGCTAACGCTCCTGTAGCCGGTTATACTATTAACCCTGCGAGAATCGATGCAACTTCAAGCCACATTAATTATATGCCCGAATCACGTGCAGCTATCAAATGGGCTTTGAATGCCGAAAAAGGTGAAGTGTCGGCTCCTTTCTCTAATCGCGACAATAACCGACTTTTGATTGTTGCTGTTAAGGATATTTACAGCGACTACATCACTGCCGATAACGAAGATGTGAAAAAAGCCCTTATCGAAAAGATTCGCAACGACAAAAAAGCTGAAGCTATCATAGCTGATTTCAACAGCAAAAACCCAAAAGAATTTGCCGACTATCTTGCTATCACAGGCGATTCAGCAACAACTGCTCGTATGAGCTTCAGCAACACTTCGGTTAACACTCTTGGCAATAATGAATTTGCATTTATCGGTGCTGTTACTGCTACTGAAAAAGGTCAGCTAGTTGGTCCTGTCAAAGCAAATAAAGCTGTTGTTGTTGCCAAAGTTGATGACATCAACACAATAGGTCGTCCTTATAATTTCGCAGAATATAAAGATCACTTTAATAGAATGATGGGTGGAAGCAGCCTTTTGAACAACTTGTTCATCATTATGAAAGGCGATAATGCTTTTGAATCAAAATTGCTTGACTTCTACGAAAACTAATTTTGGACTTATAATCATTTTTTGATATAACCATTATACGAAGGAGCGAGCGTCATCAGAAACGACTCTCGCTCCTTTTGTATTTGATGAAGATACAGATTTACCCATGTTGGACAAACCATCATTATATCTATTCCCGGTGGCATTGGGCGACACGCCTTTGCAAAATGTGTTACCTGCTTACAATATTGCGATTATACCTTCGATTAAATATTTTATCGTGGAAAATATACGCTCGGCACGTCGTTTCCTAAAGGCTTGCGACCGCTCAATAGATATTGATCAACTGACATTTTTTACTCTCAATGAGCACACCGACCATGCCACAATTCCATCAATGCTTGAACCTATGGCTCAAGGACACAGTATGGGAATAATATCTGAAGCCGGTTGCCCTGCAATTGCCGATCCCGGAGCTGATGTTGTGGCAATCGCCCAACAACGAGGCTATAACATTGTGCCATTGGTGGGGCCATCAAGCATACTACTTTCGCTCATGGCATCGGGGTTCAATGGGCAGTCATTTGCTTTTAACGGCTATCTTCCTATTGACCAGAATAGCCGTAATGCTAAGCTAAAAGAGATGGAACGACGTATTCGCCGTGAACGCCAAACTCAAATCTTCATCGAAACGCCTTATCGCAACAATAAATTAATCGAAGAGCTATCTCGTTCACTCCCTGGCGATGTTATGTTGTGTGTGGCAAGTGATATTACCGGACAAAAGCAGTCAATTATCACACGTCGATTATCACAATGGAGCAAAGCTTCTTACGATTACAATAAAATTCCCACTATATTCCTCCTATTCTCATAACCATTACCCCAAAATGGCAAAAAAACGCAAATTAACTCCGCTAAAAGACCTCCCCGGATTGTTTGATGGTTTTCCCGAAAGTCCCTATTTAGGAGCTTCGATTGATTTCACGTCGGGCAATTCTGAGCCAAAATTTCCCCAAAAGGCTAAATCGACAACCGACATTCAGCCCATGAAGCCGGCACCTCGTCAATTTAACCTCAAATTTATCTCTTTAGGCAGTGGAAGTAGTGGTAATTGTGCATATATAGGCGACAACGAAGGAGGAATACTTATTGATGCCGGGGTTGATAATAATATCGTTGTGAAGGAATTGGCTCAGAACGGGATTAAAATGGATATGGTAAAAGCCATCTGTATCACTCACGACCATGGCGACCACATTCGTTTTGCTTATTCGATAGTGAGACGCTACCGACACATTGGAATCTATTGTACTCCTCGCACTCTCAACGGCATAATGCGTCGCCACAATATTTCCCGACGATTCAAAGACTATCATCGTCCCATTTATCAAGAGAATCCTTTCTCAATCGACAACTTCAAAATAACGGCTTTTGAAGTGTCGCACGATGGGACTGAAAATATGGGATTCTTTATAGAGATCGGCAATCATCGTTTTGCTATCGCCACCGACTTAGGGTGTATAACTCCTCGTGTCGATTTCTATATGCGTCAAGCTCAATACATAATGATTGAAAGCAACTACGATAAAGAGATGCTGATTACCGGGAAATATGCCGAATATCTCAAAGCTCGTATCCTTGCCGACAAAGGACACCTCGACAACGAAGTTACGGCTCGATATATAGCTGAAATATATTCACCAAAACTCACGCATGTGTTTCTATGCCATCTTAGCAACGATAATAATACTCCAAATATTGCCCTTTCAACCGTTTCAAAACCACTCTTTGACAGAGGAATAAAAATTGGCGACGGGACTGAAAGTGCAATATCAAACGATGCCGACATTCAAATCGCAACACTCCCTCGCCACGAATCTTCAATACTCTATATATTAAGAGCGAAATAGGTTATTTGTTGTGCATTGCGTCGAAGAAATGCCACATGGCGATACCTCCCGACACAGAAACATTGAGTGAGTGTTTTGTGCCACATTGTGGTATTTCAATGCACACATCGCAAGCATCAACGACAGTTTGCTCTACTCCGTTTACTTCGTTGCCAAACACAATGGCGTATTTATTCTCTTTTTCAACGACAAAGTCTTGTAGAGCTACACTATCTTTCACTTGCTCAAGGCAACAAAGAGTGTAGCCTTCACGTTTCAATAGCTCGATGCAATCAATCGTAGTTGCGAAATATTGCCACTCGACTGAGTCTTCGGCTCCAAGTGCAGTTTTGTGTATTTCATTGTTGGGAGGTGTGGCTGTAATACCACAAAGCATCAAGCGAGAAATGAGAAAAGCATCGGCGGTGCGAAATATAGAGCCAACGTTATTGAGGCTGCGTATATTATCAAGAACTACCACGATAGGCAGTTTTTCGACTTGTGATTTGTATTCATCAACCGACACGCGCTCAAGATCCCATATCGTTTTCTTTTCCATATCAAGAATCAGTGTTTAAGACGTTGGCGAGTGAAAACAGAGGTTATTTGCGATGTAACAAATCCAACAACAAGAACCAAAAGGAACACGACCAACAAATCGGTAGCAACAACTCGCACAGGATAAGCATCAATAACCAATGCCGAAGGGTCGCCACCTAATTTTATAAATTTACCATATTGTTGTGCCAAACACAATATAACTCCAACAATAATACCAATCATGCCACCAACGAGCGAAATAAGCCACCCCTCAAGAATAAAGATGCGTGTAATCATTTTGTGTGTTGCTCCAAGAGCATGAAATGTTATTATGTTTTCATCTTTCTCGATAACAAGCATTGAGAGGGTTGATATAATATTAAATGATGCGATAACAAGAACAAATGCTAACATGAGAAATGTTATCCATTTTTCTATTTGTACCATTTTAAATGACTGTTCTTGCTGCTCATATCGGTTCTTTACAATATACTCATTGCCTATTGTTGAGGCTATCGATGTGCTAACTTGTTCGGGTTCGACACCGACTTTTAATGCCACATCGATTGCTGAAGCCTCGGTGGTGTATTCAAGCAATGTGCGTGCATTTTCAAGAGGAACAATCACCCTGTCGGCATCATATTCGGGCTGGTTAACCTGAAATACTCCTGCAATAACGAGGGAATCGCCGCAAAAGGCAGTCATGGGATTTGCCGGATTGATTTTAGAGGTGCGTGAGGGGGCATATACCCTAAAATAATCATACCCACCGGGACGGGCCATTAGATTTACAGCCACGCCAACACTCAATGTTGCATAGCTTGTCGCATTATCTTTTAAGAGGAAATAACCATCTATTATGGTTGAGTCGATTGCATATACGTCGGCATATTTAGACGAAACACCCATTAGGCGGATAGGTGTTTGTTTGTCATTAAATATGGCAAATGCTTGTTCGTCGATTGATGGTAGCGATGCTTTTACTCCATCAATTGAGTTAATCACTTGTGCCAGCGAATCGGCATTTACAATTACTTTGCCATTGGCAGGGGTTATTTTTAGCTCGGGGTCGAGACGCGATAACGAACGTGCCGCAACATCTTCAAAACCATTAAATACCGAAAGTACACACACAATTGCCATTGTTGCAACAGCAACACCCACAACCGAAATCAGTGAAATGATATTGACTGCGTTGTGGGTCTTCTTTGAGAAGAGGTATCGTAGAGCGACTCTCAGTGAAAACATTGTGCTTATTCTTTCTCTTTGAGCAAATTATCGATGTTTTCGATATAGTCGAGAGAGTCATCGATAAAGAATGACAATTCGGGGGTTTTGCGAAGTTGATAACGCACTACCTTTGCCAATTCATAACGAATTTCACGAGCACTATTGTTGATACTTTCAATAAGAGCAGGTGCCTTATCTGACGGAAAGATAGAAAGATAAGCACGTGCGATGCTTAAATCGGGCGACACTCTAACGGTGCTTACCGAAACAATAACACCGTGAGTTTTAGCCGTTTGACGACGAAATATTTCGCTTAATTCCTTTTGTAATAATCTTGCAATTTTTGCTTGTCGTGTAGATTCCATAATGTTTATTCAATATCTTAATTATAATATTTTAATGGGGCACTTTTATGTTTAGCTGCATCAAAATTTGAAAAACATATTTTCCCATTCTAAAAAGTTTACAAATATAACACAAGTGGCAAAGAATTGCAAACTCTACAAAGTGTTATTTTATAAAAGATTATAAATAAGCCGATTTTATTTTCCAGATTTAATTGTTTTACACTATCTTTGTGGTTATGGAAAACGAAAAACAAAAATTTAGTTGGGTTAAAAGATATGTAAAGTTACCATTCCTATGCGTGGTGGCATATCTTGCATTTATCTTATTTTTTAATGAAAACTCTATCGCTCGCAGCTTTGAGCTTAATCAAGTAATAGATTCTCTTGAAAATGAGATAAAGTTTTATCGTGATACTACAAATTATTATATCTATCTCAATGATCAGCTAAATTCCAATCCCGAAGCGATGGAGCGTGTGGTAAGAGAAAAGTATCACATGAACCGTGAGAATGAAGATGTATATGTGTTTGAAGAAGAAAAATAACCAAAATGAAAACTGAAAACAAACCCGATAATAAAAACATATTGGTAACCACGAAAACAATTTTTTTGTGGTTTATAACAATTGGCATGTTGCTCATCGCTGCCGGTACGGTTATGCCGCTATTGATGCAAAATGGTAGCGACTTGTTTAAGTATGTTTATGGAGTTGGAGCAGTAATGTTACTTATTGGTAGGATTTTTTCTTCATATAAGGGTGATAATTTGAGATTAAAACGACTATATCGCATAGAGAGCTGGAGTGCGATTTTCTTTTGTGTAGCCGTGTTTTTCATGTTCTATGAAAGAGCAGGAGCTCGCGATTGGTTGGCATTCACACTTGCCGGAGGTGCTATACAAATCTATACCTCAATTATGATTCCTCGCACGATTGCCAAAAGCAAGTAATATGCGTTAATAAAGAGTAATTTATAAGGCTATTTAACGAGTATTTAGTAACTTTGTCGCCGAAATGGGATATAATCTCACAATAGACCAAGGCAACAGCTCGGCAAAGGTGGCTGTTTGGGACGGAGCCGACATCATTTTTGATGGCTGCTTCAAGCAATTTGAAAGCGAGAATATTGCCGATTTAATTACTCGGTTTCCACTTATTGATAAGGCTATTTATTGTTCGGTGGCCGAAGAGGGAATTGATGTAATTAAATTGCTCAACAAGCAAAACGTCAAAACGTTAGTTCTTGATAACTCAACATTGCTCCCAATCACAAATGCCTATAAAACGCCTCAATCACTCGGTCGCGACCGAATTGCCGCCGCTGTGGGTGCTTGGAGCAATCACAAAAATAAAGATATTCTTGTGATTGACTTGGGCACAGCCATAACCTATGATGTAGTTACTGCCGATGGTTGTTATATTGGTGGAAATATCGCACCGGGAATAACAATGCGACTTGAAGCTCTACACAACTACACAAGTCGGTTGCCATTGGTAGAACCAAATGGAAATTGTCCGTTGTGGGGCGAAGATACCACCACAGCCATACGCTCGGGAGTGTTGAATGGTATTGTTGGCGAGATTTACCATTATAAAAAACAATTGTCGCAATCGCCTATCGTGATAATGACAGGAGGAAATGCGACATTAATTGAATCGATGCTTGATTTTTCTCCCGAAATCGACCATCATTTAGTAACAAGAGGATTAAACAGTATATTGATATATAATGAAAATAACTAAACATCTATTGACCTTGGCTCTATTTTTGAGCTCAACAATGGGAATTGTGGCACAAAATGCAATGACTCCATATTCACGTTATGGATATGGGATTCTTCAAGATAATGCAACTTCAATGCAACGTGCAATGGGCGGTGTGGGTTATGCAATGAATTCCGGACGACAAATCAATGTTATGAACCCTGCTTCATACGCATCAATCGACTCATTGACATTCCTTTTTGATATGGGGGTTACGGCAACTGCACTTTGGAGCCATGAAAATGACCAAAAAGGAAGTAACTTTGGTGGAGGCCTTGACTACATTACATTGCAATTCCCTATTACCAAATACATGGGTGCAAGCCTTGGATTACTTCCATTTTCTTCGGTGGGTTACTCGTTTGGCAATGAAATTATCCATGGAGCAAATGCTTACCAAGGCAGTGGTGGATTAAATCAAATATATGCCGGATTGAGTGGACAATTCTTTAAGAGCTTGAATGTAGGGGTTAATTTTTCATATCTTTTTGGTACTACTGTTAATGATGTTTATGCCAACACATCGGCAGGAGCATCAACATTGTTTGAACGTGTGATGCAAGTGCGTGATTGGAGAGTAC
This sequence comes from uncultured Muribaculaceae bacterium, assembly GCA_904502025.1. Lineage (GTDB taxonomy): Bacteria > Bacteroidota > Bacteroidia > Bacteroidales > Muribaculaceae > RGIG4079. The sequence continues at coordinate 2,787 of CAJGDJ010000028.1, read as the reverse complement.
AAGTGGGTGTGCAATATTCATTAAATATTGACCCTCAAAATCGACTAACAATCGGTGCTGTATATTCTCCAAAGAAAAAGTTGCTTGGCACAACATGGGGATTACAATATGACATTAATAGCGGGGAAGCTCCCGACACCATTGGTTATGCAAAAACTAAAAATGGATACTCACTTCCCAATTGTTGGGGTGGTGGTATAAACTATGAATGGGATAACCGCCTTATGGCTGAAGTCGATTTCACATATCAAGCATGGAAAGATGCAAAATATTCGGCAATTCAAGATTTTGAAAATCCTCGTTTTGATAATCGTTGGGAAATTTCAGCTGGCGTTCAGTACACTCCAAAACCACGTGGAAACTATGGTCAACGCATACAATATCGGCTTGGAGGATTTTATAATCACGATTATTTGTTAATACACAACAACAATGTCAAAGAATTTGGCGTGAGTGCCGGTGTGGGATTACCTGTTAATGGCTTTAAGACGATTGTAAATGTTGGATTGGAATATCGTCATCGTCAGGCATCGCCACAGGCTCTCGTAAAAGAAGATTATCTTAACATCACTCTTGGTGTGAACTTCAACGAAATGTGGTTCTGGAAAAATAAGATTCGCTAATAATTCGCTATGCGAAAATCGGCATCACAAATTACATCGATGAGACTTCTTCCCCTTTTGATGGTTGCCATAAGTGCTATCATTATTACTTCGTCGTGCAAGGACGAGAAGAAGAATTTTGTTGATGATATAGAAAATGCCACAGAATCTCCTACGATGCTCACTCATGATGTTGAAACGTTTATATCCGATTCGGGACTAACACGTTATCACATTACAGCCGATATATGGTATGTGTATGATGAAGCAAAAGAACCTCGATGGACTTTTCCTAAAGGACTTTTTCTTGAACAGTATGACAACGATTTTCGTCAAAACTCAAAAGTGAATTGCGACTCGGCAATATATTTCAGCAACAAAAAACTTTGGCGACTTGATGGAGATGTTGTGATGGTAAACGTGGCTCGTGATTCATTCCTAACCAAACAACTATTTTGGGATCAACGCACAAAACGCATCTACTCCGACACTGCGTTTATTCGCATAGTAAGCAAAGATCGCACCATTGAGGGTTATGGTTTTTCATCAAATGAACAAATGACCGATTACTCGATTAAACGCCCTACGGCCATTTTCTCAGCAAAAAATCTTCGTAAGGCTCCACAGGATAGCGATAGCATAATTGCTCCCTCGCCGCAACCATTGACAACTGCCCCCAAAAGCGACGACAATTCAGACAAACGCAACAGCAATCTTAAAATGGCAACTTCAGCCAACAATAACGCTATTTTTGATTAAATAAAGATATGGAACCGATAACATGGCTCATAATAGCACTAATTTCTCTAATATTCTCCGGATTGTTTTCGGGAAGCGAAATTGCATTTGTTACATCTAATCGTGTGAGAGTGGAACTCGATGTAAAAAAAGGTGGACTACGAAGCAAAATCATTAATCGCTTTTATTCCGACCCTGAGTTTTTTATTTCCACAATATTGGTGGGGAACAACATTGTCCTCGTAATATATGGTATGGGTGCAGCTGCATTGCTCGACCCATGGCTCGAAAAAATATATCCCAACGATGCGTTTGTTCTTATTATGCAAACAATTATTTCTACGGCTGTAATTCTCCTCACCGGGGAATTCCTGCCCAAAACAATATTTCGTATCAATCCCAACTCTTCACTTAAATATTTATCGCTCCCTATCGCGTTTTTCTATATCATTCTTTATCCTATCTCTAAATTCACATCGGGATTGTCAAAACTGTTGATGCGACTATGCGGAATTGAAGTGAAAGATTCTAAAACAGGAATGCTGTCGGTAGGAGACCTCAACCAATATCTTGAAACAACAATCGACAATATTGAAGAGGAACAAAAGCCAATAGAACATGAAGTGAAAATCTTTCACAATGCCCTCGACTTTTCTACAACACACATTCGCGACTGTATGATTCCTCGCAACGAAATTTTTGCAGTAGATATCGATGACACTTCGCGTCAAGAATTGAGCGAATTGTTTACTACATCAGGTCGCTCAAAAATCGTTGTGTATAAGGAAGATATCGATAATGTGTTGGGATATATACATGTGAGCGAGTTATTTGACCCCAATAATGACTGGAAAGAAAATCTTAAACCGGTGGTGTTTGCACCCGAATCTCTCCTTGCAAACAAGTTGATGCAACGACTCCTTTCTGAAAAACGCTCAATGGCAATTGTTATTGATGAATTTGGAGGCACATCGGGGCTGGTAACACTCGAAGACCTTGTTGAAGAGATTTTTGGCGATATTCAAGACGAACATGACAAATCAAAAATCATAGAAAAAGAAATAGCTCCGGGAGTGTGGGAGTTCTCGGGACGTGCCGAAATCGAACACCTTAATGAAAAATATCACCTTGATATCCCTGAAGACGATGAATATCAAACCCTTGCCGGATATATCCTCGTAAAAACAGGGGCAATCCCTTCCGAAAACGAAAAAATCACCCTTGATGATATAGAATTTGAAATACTCAAAAAATCGGCAAATCGTTTGGAATTGATAAAAGTAACACTCATTTCAGAAGATAAAAACGAAGAAAAATAAAAAATTACGCCTAAATATTTGCACAGATAAAATAAAACCACTACCTTTGCAACGCAAAAATCAAGGTGCCATAGCTCAGTTGGTAGAGCAAAGGACTGAAAATCCTTGTGTCCCCGGTTCGATTCCTG
>CAJGDJ010000027.1 GCA_904502025.1 uncultured Muribaculaceae bacterium | reverse complement strand
TGATTGATTTATTAACCTATTTATTAACCTATTTAAATGACTGAATTGAAAAATTCACCAATCGAAGATTTCGATTGGAATGCCTTTGAAAAAGGCGAAACTTTTGGAGAAAAATCACGTGAGGAACTTATCAAAACTTACGATGAATCTCTTAACACCGTTAAAGACAAAGATGTAATCGAAGGTACCATCATCGCTCTCAACAAACGTGAAGCAGTGGTTAACATCGGCTACAAAAGCGACGGTATCATTCCTGTAAACGAATTCCGCTACAACCCTGAAATCAAAGTTGGTGATGTAGTTGAAGTATTCATCGAAAATCAGGAAGACAAAAAAGGACAACTTATCCTTTCTCACAAAAAAGCTCGTGCATCTCGTTCATGGGATCGCGTTAACGAAGCTCTCGAAAACGACGAAATCATCAAAGGTTACATCAAATGCCGCACTAAGGGTGGTATGATTGTTGATGTATTTGGCATCGAAGCGTTCCTTCCTGGTTCACAAATCGATGTTAAACCTATCCGCGATTACGATATCTTCGTTGGTAAGACTATGGAATTCAAAGTTGTTAAAATCAACCAAGAATTCAAAAACGTTGTTGTTTCACACAAAGCTCTTATCGAAGCTGAACTCGAACAACAAAAACGCGACATCATCTCTAAACTTGAAAAAGGTCAAGTTCTTGAAGGGACTGTTAAGAACATCACTTCTTACGGTGTATTCATCGACCTTGGTGGCGTAGATGGTCTTATCCACATCACTGACCTTTCTTGGGGTCGTGTAAATCACCCTGAAGAAGTTGTTACTCTCGACGAAAAAATCAATGTTGTTATCCTCGACTTCGATGACGAAAAGAAACGCATTGCTCTCGGTCTTAAACAACTTCAACCACATCCATGGGACGCTCTAAATGCCGACCTCAAAGTAGGTGATAAAGTACAAGGTAAAGTAGTTGTTATGACTGACTACGGTGCATTTATCGAAATAGCTCCTGGCGTTGAAGGTCTTATCCACGTTTCTGAAATGTCTTGGTCACAACACCTCCGTTCAGCTCAAGACTTCATGAAAGTTGGCGACGAAATCGAAGCTGCTGTCCTCACTCTCGATCGCGACGAACGCAAAATGTCTCTTGGTATCAAACAACTCAAAAACGATCCATGGGAAAACATCGAAGAAAAATATCCTGTTGGAAGTCAACACACTGCAAAAGTGCGTAACTTCACTAACTTCGGTGTATTCGTTGAAATCGAAGAAGGCGTTGACGGTCTTATCCACATCAGCGACCTTTCTTGGACTAAGAAAATCAAACACCCATCTGAATTTACTCAAATCGGTTCTGATATCCAAGTTCAAGTTCTCGAAATCGACAAAGAAAACCGCCGCTTGAGCCTCGGACACAAACAACTCGAAGAAAACCCTTGGGACGTATTTGAAACTGTATTCACTCTTGGTAGCATTCACGAAGGTACTATCGTTGAATTAATCGACAAAGGTGCTGTAATCGCTCTTCCATACGGTGTAGAAGGTTTCGCTACTCCTAAACACCTCGTTAAAGAAGATGGCACTAACGCTGTAGTTGAAGAAAAACTCAACTTCAAAGTTATCGAATTTAACAAGGAATCAAAACGCATCATTCTTTCTCACAGCCGTATTTTTGAAGATGAAGCTAAAGCTACTGAAAAAGCCGAAGCTAAAAAAGCAACAAAACGTGCTCCTAAGAAAGCTGCTGAAGAAGCTGCTCCTGCTCCTGCTATCGAAAAAACCACTCTTGGCGACCTCGAAGAACTTGCAGCTCTTAAAGAAAAACTTGCCGGTAAATAATCACACGATTATAAACCATAACTCAGACGGCATTCTCACTTTGAGAGTGCCGTTTTTATTGCCCCTAAATTTTATAAATTGGCACGACTACACTATCTTTGCATCAAGAAAATTTCCGCATGATGTATATTGAAAATATAGAATACAAAGCAAGTTCAATTAATTTAATTAAAGAGGTAAACAATCATACCATTGTGCTCGATGGAGCTATGGGCACAATGATTCAAAAATACAACCTTTCAGAAACTGAATTCCGCGGTTCACAATATTCATCGAGGAAACGCAATCTCAAAGGGTGCAACGACATTCTTTGCATCACGGCTCCACATATCATAAAAGAAATACACCTTCAATATCTTAATGCCGGAGCTTCAATAATCGAGACTAATTCGTTTAATGCAAATGTATTTTCTCTTGCTGACTATGCCCTCGAAAACGAAATTGAGAAAATCAACATAGCTGCAGCAAAAATTGCCCGAGAAGCAGCCGATGAACACATGGCAACCAATCACGGTAAATTGTGTTGGGTTGCAGGTAGCATAGGTCCAACAAGCAAATCTCTCTCAATGGCATCTTCGCTTGAAGAAAGCATCAATTGGGACACTCTCGTCGAAACCTACATTACCCAGATGCGAGCATTGATAAAAGGTGGAGTTGACGCATTACTCATAGAAACAATCTTCGACTCTCTCAATGCCAAAGCTGCTACATTTGCCGCACGACGAGCAATGGAGCTTGAAGGAATGAGACTCCCAATTATGATTTCTGCCACTCTAACCGAAACAGGTCGCACACTTTCGGGACAAACCCTTGATGCTTTTGTCGCATCAATTTCTCACTGCGAACCTCTATCGATTGGGCTTAACTGTGGATTTGGTGCCGACACAATGACACCACATATCGAAACGTTGCAATCATGTCCATTTGCCATCAGTATGCATGCTAATGCCGGGCTTCCCAATGAAATGGGAGAATATGACGAAACGCCCGAAACAATGGCGTCTAAAATCAAACCTTTGATAGAAAAAGGCATGGTAAACATAATTGGTGGGTGCTGTGGCACTACCCCAGCCCATATCAAAGCCATCGCAGATTTAGTCAAAGAAAAAAACGACAAAGAAAAAACTCACTCAATTCCCTCTGCAAACCTCGAAGAGGCAAAATCTCACAACCCAAGATGTATTCTTGCCGGGCTTGAAGCATTTGAAATTAGCCCCGAACGAAACTTCGTAAACGTAGGCGAACGATGCAACGTGGCAGGCAGTCGCAAATTTTTACGATTAATCAACGAGGGAAATATATCAGAAGCTCTACAAATCGCCTGCTCGCAAGTTGAAGCCGGGGCACAAATAATCGACATTAACATGGACGATGCCATGCTTGATGCCGAGAAAGAGATGTCTCAATTTATAACAAAATTGGGAGAAGAGCCACAAACGGCTCGTGTGCCATTTATGATTGACTCCTCAAAATGGGAAGTAATTACTTCGGCACTTAAACTCGTACAAGGCAAGGCTATCGTAAATTCAATAAGTCTTAAAGAGGGAGAAGACGCATTTATTGCAAAGGCACGCCACATTCGTGAAATGGGAGCTGCTGTGGTAGTTATGGCTTTTGATGAGAATGGTCAAGCCGACACCTACGAGCGTCGCATAGAAATATGCAGTCGTGCCTATGAAATATTGACATCTAAAGTTCATTTCCCTGCTTGTGATATAATTTTCGACCCCAACATATTGGCAGTTGCAACCGGAATTGAGCAACACAATAGCTATGCCATTGACTTTATTCGTGCAACAGAATGGATTAAACAAAACCTTCCTGGTGCAAAAGTGAGTGGTGGAGTGAGTAACCTCTCGTTCTCATTCCGAGGGAACAACTATATTCGCGAAGCGATGCACGCCATATTTCTCTACCATGCCATAAAAGTGGGTATGGATATGGCAATTGTAAATGCAGCCTCATTAATACCTGTTGATGACATTCCTCTCGACGTAAAAATTGCCATTGAAGATGTAATTTTCAACCGAGACAAAGATGCGACAACTCGATTAATTGAGATAGCTCAACGCATCAAAGAGGAAAAAGCCGGAGATAAACCTCAGATTGATAATGCAAATACTGAATCATTATCGTCGCACCAAATTATTGAGCGCATGATACTTAAAGGCATTACCGATGGATTGGGAGAACAACTACAATCAGTTCTTGCACTTATGGATAATGCTCTCAATGTCATTAATAACGTATTAATGCCGGCAATGAATAAAGTTGGGCAACTGTTTGGAGAAGGGAAATTATTCCTTCCTCAAGTCGTAAAAAGTGCCCAAACGATGAAACATGCCGTTGACTTTCTTTCCCCAATAATTGAAAATGAAAAAGGGGGAAGCAAAAAGGATAACAACTCAATTTCTCACTCTAAAAAGATTATTCTTGCCACTGTTAAAGGTGATGTTCATGACATTGGAAAAAATATAGTTGCTGTAATTCTATCTTGCAATGGATATGAAGTCATCGACATGGGTGTAATGGTACCCGGCGAAGATATAATTGCCAAAGCGATTGAGACAAACGCCGATTTTATTGCATTAAGTGGACTCATAACACCTTCTCTCGATGAGATGTGCCATGTGGCTCGACTTATGGAGCAAAATGGAATGACCATTCCATTACTTATTGGAGGTGCAACAGCTTCAGAAATGCACACTGCCGTAAAGATTGCTCCATGCTACAGCCACCCCGTAATATACATTAAAGATGCAGCAATGATTCCAACAGAGATTGGAGTATTTGCCAACGAATCAACTGCAAAAGAATATGTCGCTCAGCTAAACACCACACAACAACAGCTGCGACAATCTCATGCTCTAACACTGCCACAACTTTCTATTGACGATGCTCGTAAGTACAAATTGGAATATGGCAATGATATCACAGTTGCAACGCCAAAACACCCAGGAGTTCACACCTTGTCAATATCAATAAGCCAAGCTCGTGAATTGATTAATTGGCGAGCATTTTTTGCTGTGTGGAAACTTGATGCATCATTTGCCGAAATAGCAAACATCAATGGTTGCGACCATTGTCGTGCTCAATGGCTTGCTAATATTCATCAAGAACAACGAAGCAAGGCAGCTGAAGCAATGCAACTCTATAAAGAAGCAAATCTTGCTCTCGACTATCTCGAAAAGAAATTATCCAATGGATTAACTGCACGAGTGGCAATAATGCCTGCCGGCAGTAAAAATGAAGACATTATATACCTCCACAACAATTGCTATTACACGCTTCCTACTCCTCGACAATTGCAAGGAGAGTATCCCCTACTTGCTCTTGCCGATTTGATCAAACCTATTGACAACGACGATAAGTTAAACGATTGGATTGGAGCATTTGCCGTCACATGTGGTATTGAATTTCAACAAATAATTAATAAATGGCGTGATGCCGGTGAAGAATACAAATCCTTGTTATATCAATCACTTGCCGACCGACTTGCCGAAGCCTCAACCGAAATATTGTATCGCAAAGTGCGTAAATCGTTGTGGGGATTTGAGGCAAAAGGCATTCGTCCGGCTATAGGATTCCCATCTTTGCCCGACCAACGATTAGTATTCCTTGCCGATAAAGTTCTAAATTATGACGAATTGGGAATATCCCTCACCGAGAATGGGGCTCTCTATCCCTCTGCATCAACCACAGGATACATACTATCCCACCCTAAAGCTCGATATTTTATTATATAAATAATCTCAATAATTACATATAATCTAAAGGTGTGCTTAGATAATAGGCTCACCTTTAGTGCTAATTTATGTTAAATATTTCGGGGGGGGTAAATATTAACTATTTAGTTATAACTTTGTTATCGCAATTTATCTTCTTAATTATTGAAGATAATAATTCAACTCACTGCAACAATTCATAATATATGTGCGTCTAATGATTGAATCGCGATAAAAACAAAACAAACATTTAACTACAAATTAAATTAATAACTAAAAATGAAACTAATAAAACCATTAATCATATTTTGTTGTTTATTAATATCAACAAAAGCATTTGCTTCGGAATATCACGTTAAAGGCGTTGTTGTCGATTCACTCGGAGAAGGTGAAATGTATGCAACAATACGAATTTTCAATACTACCGACTCAATCAAACCTGTATTTATGGGAGTAACCGATGAAGGTGGTTTGTTTTCACAATCACTAAAAACAACCGGTAAGTACCAATTAAAGATTCATTCAACAGGAAAATCCGAAATTATCCGTGATTTTGAGGTAAACGCATCAAATCCGGTTGCCGACATGGGTACAATAGTTATTAAAGACAATGCTGAGGTGCTTGGCGAAGTTACTGTAATGGCACAACGTCCCCTTGTCACTAAAGAAATCGATCGCATTGGCTATGATGTGCAAGCCGATGCCGATTCAAAAACCTCAACCATCATCGAAATGCTTCGCAAAGTGCCAATGGTAAATGTTGATGCACAAAACAATATCACAGTAAAAGGCTCAAGCAATTTCAAAGTTTACAAAAACGGACGCCCTAACACTTCTTTTACCAATAATCCCAAAGAAGTACTATCTGCAATACCGGCATCAATGATTAAACGTATAGAAGTCATAACCGAACCTGGTGCAAAATATGATGCTGAAGGAGTTGGTGCAATTCTCAATATCGTAACCAACGACAACACATCTATAAAAGGCGTAATGGGAAATGTGTCAGCACAAATAAACACTCTCGGCACTCCACAAGGGTCACTATGGCTATCTTCGCAAATCGATAAAGTAACATTTTCAGCATACGCCGGAACATATAACATGAATAAATGTTCAAGTGAAAGTGAATCATACTCACACTATGACTACAAAGATAGTGGAGCGTCAATGGAATACGTTTCAAAAGGATATTACAAAGGTTGGGGTACTTGGTTTGGTGCTGAGGCAAGTTGGGAACCCGACACGCTTAATCTCTTTAACCTATCATTCAATGGCTATTGGCACGACCTTGATGTGCCGGGAACTATATCAGCACAAATGACCGACGCAAATAACTCACCTTTATACTCTTATAATGCAAATTATTCCTATCCTCAAAGCTATCTCGATTTTACCGGAAACATCAGCTACCAACGTTCTACTCATCGTAAAGGTGAAACTTTTAATATTTCATATCTCGTGTCAACAACCGACCAAGATCGCGACCAAAGCCAAGAATACTACGATATGGTAAATATGCCGGTTAGTTATACAGGAACGCACTCTTTGTTTGACTTGAAATTTATAGAACACACTATTCAAGCCGACTATACTCGACCATTCGCAAAATACCACACTATTGATATCGGAGCTAAATATATCCTACGCGATAACCATAGCATTACAACAAACCAATATCTTGGTGTTGACACCACTTTCAGCGACTTTTCTCATCTCACACAAGTGTTGGCAGGATATGGCGAATATCGTTTTAAGTGGAAATCACTAAGTGCAAAAGCCGGCATCAGATATGAATATTCTAATCTCAAAGCCAAATTCAATGATGGTTCACAACCCAATTTCGGTCAAGGTCTCAACGACTGGGTTCCCTCGGCTGCTCTCTCATGGCAAGCCAACGATGCCAATAGTTTCACTTTCAACTACGCTACACGCATCAATCGTCCGGGTATCAGCTATCTCAACCCTGCAGTAGAAGAAGGTGTAAACACTACATGGCAAGGCAATCCCAATCTCTCAAGTGCTCGACACAACTCTTTTAAGTTGACCTATATGTTAATTAAAGCCAAGTTTAATCTCAATCTATCTGCCAACTACGAATTCTCAAACAATGGAATTGTGTCGTATGTAACTGCGACCGACAACCACATATACTCTACCTACAAAAATGTAGGTCGCAACAATTCGCTCTTCTTTAATGCTAATATGCAATGGTCTATCACTCCCAAAACACAACTTACTGTTCAAGGTTCGGCTTATCGCATGGAGTATGAGATTAAAGAGCAAGCACTACAACAAGCACGTTGGCAATGGGGAGCCCAAGCACGTTTAACACAACAACTCCCATGGAAATTGCGATTTGAACTTGCCGGTGGACGAAATTCGGGAAATGTCAACAATGTTTATAGTTATACCGATAACATTACAAATGCCGGTTGGAACTATTACCTATCACTTCAACGCTCATTCTTGAAAGAAGATCGCCTCACAGTAAGCATCTTTGCATTGAATCCAATTGGTCAAAAGTCTCAAACATCTCGACAATATTTTGTAAATGGCGATTACACAGGATATTCCGACGAGAAAATGATAAATACCGGCAAAATTGCAATGTTGAGGATAGCATATCGTTTCGGTTCGGTCAATGCACAAGTTAAAAAGACATCAAAGTCAATCTCCAACGATGATATTATAGGTCGCAAACTATAGGGAAGATTATATGATCATTCTATATTGTATATTGCATTTACCTTAAATTAATTAAACATAAAATAAACAATCAGCACTCTATCTAATGCAAAGCATTATTAGAGTGCTTAATTATTTACCCCCATAAGAACAATAGGGTTATCTCACGATAACCCTATTGTTATAAACCTTAAAAATCTAATCCTATGAAAAAACTAATTCAAATCCTAATTTGTGGATATTTCCACATTGTTTATTCTTTTTTGCTGTTGTGTTGTATTTATTATACGGAGATTTGTTCAATTTGTTATATCTCCTCCCAAGAATTAATATTTTTTTGCATTACTCCCGGTTTATGATTAAATTTGTGTGCCAAAACTCAACAAAACTTAAGTCATGGCACAATTTCAATTAAACATACTCGGCTGTGGTTCAGCAATACCAACGGCTCGACACAATCCGTCGTCTCAGATTATCGATATTAGAGATAATCTATTTATGATTGATTGTGGCGAAGGGGCTCAATTGACGATGCGTAAGATGCGACTTAAATACACTCGATTGAACCACATATTTATCAGCCACCTTCATGGCGACCATTGCTTTGGTTTAATAGGGCTTCTTTCTTCAATGGCTCTACAAGATAAAACCGGGACTGTTACAATTCATATCTTTGAAGAAGGTGCCGAACTCTTTGACCAACAACTAAAATTCTTTTGTCGCGACATTCCTTTTGAAATAAAATTCAATATTATAAAACCTCAAAAAGAGGTAATATTTGAATCACATGCCATCACTATTGAAACTATCCCCATGTTTCATCGAGTTCCTTGCGTGGGATTTATGTTCAAAGAAAAACCAAAATTACGCCACCTAAAAGGCGATATGGTAAAATTCTACAATATACCCATTAAAGATTTGCATGGTATAAAAGAGGGCAACGATTTTACCACTCCCGAGGGTGTTGTTGTGCCTAACACTCGACTTACCACCGACGCATCACCTGTGATGAGCTATGCCTATTGCTCTGACACGGCATTTAACCCTCAAGTAGCCGAAATGGTCAAAGGCGTAAACACTATTTATCACGAAGCCACTTATACAAATGAATTTTCTCATTTAGCCGGACTACGTGGACACTCAACATCGGCCGAAGCTGCTCGTATTGCACAAATGGCAGGTGCCGAGCGTCTCATTCTCGGGCATTTTTCAAAACGATATCGCGACGAATCGCCTATCATAAATGAAGCTAAAGAGATATTCCCAAACACTATTCTTGCTAATGATGGAATGCAAATAGACCTATTATGACACAATTCGAGCAAGACATTAAATTTATGCGTGTAGCCCTTGATGAGGCTCAACAAGCATTCGATGCCGACGAAATTCCCATCGGTGCGATTGTTGTTTGTCAAGGTCGCATTATCGGACGTGGGCACAACCTCACCGAGATGCTCAACGACGTAACAGCACATGCCGAAATGCAAGCAATCACAGCTGCTGCCAATACCCTTGGAGGCAAGTATCTCCAAGATTGCACACTTTATGTTACAGTAGAGCCTTGCATGATGTGTGCAGGAGCAATTGGTTGGAGCCAACTCGCACGCATTGTTTATGGCACTGGTGACGAAAAACGTGGATATTCAGCATTCACCAATCGCCACCCATTTCATCCTAAAGCCACAATTACTCCCGGAGTGCTTGCCGATGAATGCAAAGAGTTGATGCAACGATTTTTCAAAAACAAACGATAATAAAATTTATAAACCAATAAAACCAATCACATGTTACAAAAACTATTCGGATTTGACCCCAAAAAGTCAACCGTAAAAACTGAAATCATGGCGGGAATTACAACATTCCTCTCCATGGCCTACATTCTTGCTGTCAACCCAGATATATTGAGTGCGACAGGAATGGATAAGGGTGCAGTATTTACTACTACTGTGGTAATTTCAGCAGTTATTACTATGTTTATGGGCTTATATGCCAAACTCCCTTTCGCCCTTGCTCCGGGCATGGGCTTGAATGCATTCTTTGCCTACACCGTGTGTCTCATCATGGGCTACACTTGGCAATTTGCACTCACTGCCGTATTCCTCGAAGGGCTCATCTTCATTCTTCTCACCGTCACCAATATTCGTGAAAAAATTGTTGACATCATACCCACTACACTAAAAAATGCCATCAGTGTGGGTATCGGTCTTTTCATTGCGTTTATTGGACTTAAAAGTGTAAATATTATTGTTAACGATGATGCAACATTGGTAAAACTTGGCGACATCACATCGGGTGCAGCCCTTTTGGGCATTATCGGCACCATTATCACTTCAATATTGCTCGTTAAAAAAGTAAAAGGTGGACTCCTTTTGGGTATTCTTATAACTACAATCATCGGTATTCCTATGGGAGTTACCACATTGAATGGCTTCATCAGTACCCCTCCTTCAATCGAGCCTATCTTATTCAAATTTGAATGGGATAAAATCTTCACTACCGATATGGCTATCGTGGTATTTACATTCCTTTTCGTTGACCTTTTCGACACTATTGGCACACTTATTGGTGTATCAACTCGTGCAGGGCTTATGAAAGATGGCAAAATACCTCGCATCAAACAAGCATTCTTTGTTGACGCCATTGGGACAACTGCTGGGGCTGTTATGGGAACAAGTACAATTACTACATTTGTTGAAAGTGCTGCAGGGGTAGAAGAAGGTGGTCGCAGCGGTCTCACTGCATTCGTTGCCGGAGTGTGTTTCATGCTTGCAATCTTCTTTGCTCCATTCTTCCTTGCTATTCCCGCATCGGCTACAGCTCCCGTGCTTGTGCTTGTAGGTTTGATGATGATGGCTTCGGTTGTAAAAATTGACTTTAACGACTTTGCCGAGTCAGTTCCCGCATTCCTTTGTATCATTTGTATGCCACTTTGTTATAGCATTTCAGATGGTATTATCTTGGGACACCTTTGCTATGTAATCCTCAATACTCTTTGTGGTAAATGGAAAAAGGTTACTGTAGGAATGTATATTCTTGCAGCAATGTTTGTATTAAAATTCTGTTTCTTAACCAACTAATACCTTTTTAATTATGAGAAAATTAGCATTGCTTGCAGCACTATTTTTAAGCACAATCACAGCACCAGCTCAACTCAACATACAATTCCATTACGATATGGGACGTGCTATATATGGAAAAGAACTATCCAACCGCCCTCAATGGACTGCAACAATCGAAAATTTCACAGCCGACAATTGGGGTAGCACATTCTTCTTCGTTGATGGCAATTTTGCTGACAATCAAATGCACAGTGTTTATGCTGAATTGGCTCGCGAATTAAAATTTTGGAAAGCACCTGTAGCTATCCACCTTGAATATAACGGTGGTTTGACTAATCAATTCAGCTACAACGACGCATATCTCGCAGGTGTTGCTTACAACTGGGCTAATAGTAATTTTAGCAAAACATTCTCTGTTCAAGCCATGTATAAATACCTTGCAAAACAACAAATCGGAACTAAGCACAGTTGGCAGTTGACAGCTGTGTGGGGTATTCATTTTGCAAAAGGTCTTTGTTCTTTCACCGGTTTTGCTGATTTATGGCACGATAATGCAGTAAACGGGGCATTGGTGTTCTGTAGCGAACCACAATTTTGGTTTAACTTCGCAGCTCTTGATGGCGTTAACGACAAATGCAAATTTAGTATTGGTGCCGAATTAGAACTTTCTAACAACCTTGTGTGGCCAACCAATGGCATTAACAATCGTTTCTACGCTATACCAACAGTAGCTGCCAAATGGACATTCTAAACTACCTATAGCCACAAAAAATAAGCGAGTGCCGATTGACACTCGCTTATTTTTTTGCATTTCAAAACCGATTAATCGATATAAACTTTTTCAGAGATTAGCTTGCCATCGGCTGTTACTCCTATTGCCACATAAATTCCGTGAACAAGATTATCGGTTGCCACTTCGTTTCCTTGAGCCTTAGCTACCTCTACTCCTGTCAACGTGTAAACAGCCATTTGAGAAACCTCAGCTCCTTTGACGATAACTTTACCATCACACACAGCAATCGAAGCATTGTTTTCAACTTCTACGCTTTCTACACCCGATGATCCACCTTTTGCAGTATATTTTGCAACACCTTGTTTTGGGATCAATGTCCAAAGGTGAATTGTTGAGCCCTCAACTTTTGCAAGAGCTGTTGACACGAATGTACCATTAGATACACTACTTGAACCAAGTACTGGATAGCTATTCAATTTTGTAGCCGATGCTTCGCCGTTAGTTACATCAATAAGATTTAAATAACCTTGTTGAACTGTTGTTTTATATGCAACAGCTGCTGCAAGATTATATTTACCATATGTAATTGGGCAATAGCTTGTGCCATAAATATTACCATCAAGCGATGTGGGGTTCAATTCACGAATAAGAGTACCGTTAGCATTAAACAATGCTGGTGCACCATTTTTTCCTGTTGCCCAGAATGTACCATCTTCATTTGCACGAATTTCAATCACAGCAAATGAACCGCCATAGTTAAACGCTGCACCTTTTGAATCTTTAAGTGTAATTTCTGAAGGAGTAGGATTTGCCACACCATTAGTCACTGTGTAAACATATACTTTACCTTCATAACCAGTATTTGAAGTGAAATAGAGTTTACCATTGTTGATTGTACCCGATGCACTCATCAAGTCGCCCGAACGAGCTCCATGATTAGTTGTTTCAAGCACAAGCGAAGGAGTTGCAGAGTCGCTGCTCCAGCTATACACCTTTAACGCACTTGTTGCACCATAAGCCAAATTACATGCCACGATAGTTCCACCCATATTTGCTACTGATGCAAATTGATAAACATCTTTTGTAACACCTGTCGAAGACAAACTACCCTTCATTGCACCAGTGCTGGCATTCACAATGCGAATATAACCGGTACCATTGTCGGGATCGCGTTGCACTACATAAAGGTTATCCCCTTTCAATGTCATATTGCGAGTATAGTCATTTGCAGGATTCATCCATGTAACAGAATTTCCACCCACAGCCGAGTATGACCAATCGGTTGTAAATAAAGAAGGAACTTTTGTGATTGTCACATCGGGTGTTTCGGGTTGAGAAGCTTCGGTGATAGTAGCCGAGCAGTTAATTTCAATGCGAGCAGAGCCACTTTGCACTGCTACATAGCCGCTATAATTACCGGCCGATTTCGAAGTATCGAGAGTGATTGTCATTGTTCCACCCGTACGGCTATTCCAATTTGAGGTCGAAACCTTAAATGCCGAAGAGCTGCTATTGTAAGCAATATCACTTGTGAGGTTTGCACCTGTAATTGTTATGGTTTTATATGGAGCAGTAGCACCTTTTTCGGCAGTAAATGACACCGATGTGCTGCTTGCTTTGAGTGATGGTGTGCCAGGAGTTGGTTGTTCGGGTTGAGTAGCCTCTGTGACAGTTCCTGTACAGTTGATTTCTACGCGTTGGTCACCACTTTGCACTGCGATATAACCCGAGTAAGTTCCCACTGATTTTGATGTGTCGAGCGATATATTTAGCGTACCACCAGTACGGCTATTCCAATTAGAGGTCGACACCTTAAATGCCGACGAACTGCTATTATATGCAATATCACTTTTAAGGTTTGCACCTGTGATTGTTACTGATGATGATGGAGCTGTTGCATTTTGTTTGGCAGTAAAGTTCAACGAAGTAGTGCTTGCTGTGAGCGACGGAGTGCCGGGTGAAGGAGTTGAGCCACTGCTGATTGTTCCGGTGCAATTGATTTGAATGCGTGTTGTGCCACTCTGCACGGCGATATAGCCACTATATGTTCCAGCAGTTAACGCTGTATTGAGTGATATTTTCAATGTTCCACCGGTTCGGCTATTCCAATTTGAAGTTGATACAGTGAAAGCAGAAGAACTGCTACTATATGAGATGTCGCTTGTGAGGTTAGCACCTGTAATTGTTACCGATGTTGAGGGTGTTGTGCCACCTTGTGTTCCACTCAACGACACCGATGTGGTGCTCGCTGAGAGTGAAGCATTACCGGTTGAAGGAGTATCACCTTGCACATTAAATGCCATCATATCGTTATACATTGCAATGATAGCTGTGCCATAACCAGCAGCCGCAGCCCATTTACCCGAACCAAGGTCTTCCCAGTTGGGAGCACAACCACGAGTTACATAATTGAAACGAGGGTCAACAAGAGTTTCTCCCGCTGGGATTGATTTTGTACAACAATAAGCATAAAGGTGTTGAATTTGAGCAGTTACACCCTCCTTTACTGTTGAAAATTGACAACCTTTTTGACCAAGAGTAGTTACACCAAGACCGCAATAGTTGTGATCGTCTGGAGTTACGGCAGTTCCACCTGTATATTTGAACCACCCTGTTTCAATGATTGATTGGCAAAGTGCAATATCACCACGCATACCATAAATTGTAGATACTGCAATAAATTGTTCGGCAATTTCACGATCAAAAGAGCTATTCTTTGACTTTACGAATTGATACATTCTTTCAACCGTTGCCACATTTGTTCCAAGCATAGGAGTTGCAGCATTTGCCACCACCACAGCCACAAGGAACAGCATAATCGACGTTAGTCTTTTCATTTTAAGTAAAAATGTGTTAGAGTTATGATATTAATTTTTTTCAAAATAAAATGCAATATTAGCAAAAAAATCCGACATTTGAAACTATTTCACACGTTCAAGCTCGTTTTATAGCTAATATAGCTAAAACTCAACCAACTTTCGCTCTACGATATTCTACTAAAATGTGCCATTAGGGGAGTCGAGCCAACGAGCTCCGAAGTCGCTGAGGTTTAAGCCCTCTAATGTTACCAATTCTTTACCACCATAACGATATGGTTGCGATGAGGCATTGAATCCCTCTCCCATCAAGGAGCCGTAGGGATAATAATGATTTATTTGTTGTACAACTCCGTTTTGATTCAACACCACACAATTATTCCCTTGATAATCTCTCAGGTAATAATATCGCATGCTTCCCGATATATATCCTGCCGGAGTTATTATCATGCTAATGTTGCCATTCTGATAGATATAGTTGCCACAATAATCCCGAAGACAATAACGGTTTGTAGATGTAAACGACACAGCTGCAATAGAAGGCAAAATTGTAACCCAAATTGCCAATATCAACAAAATGATATGTTTAACACGTTGTTTCAATTAAAAAGGGTAATTTAATTGTCGGATAATTATATTTATTCCTCAAAATAAAGATTTGTAGCCTCTGTAAATGTTAGTCCTGTAATATTCTCCCTTACAAGATGATCTTTTAGCCGTTGACTGATATATGTTCTAGAAATTAAATCAATGTCTGGTATGTCAAAAATGTCCAGATAGTTATTAAATGATTTTTTGAAGAAAATTTTATACGAATCTAAAAAAAAACGAGTTCCACTGGGATTATGGTATAGTTTATCTCTTAGATTGTCTAATTCTTTGATAGAGAATATATCAGTATATGTTTCATAATTGTCCCAAGCATCTTGTTTTATAAAAACGGACTTTTTCAAATCGATGTGATTTAAAACATTTTCTTTTAGATATAGGTAATAATAATCATAATAAATTTTATTTCTTAATACTTTTGATTGAAATATTTGATGATTGCCAATATTATATTGAGAAATAATATCTATCGTTTTTTTATAAAAAAATGGATTAAGACACACCGTGCTAAGGGCGTTTGTTACTTTTGACCTTAACGAAAGAGTATAACAATCAATTGATGGTGTTATCAATACATCCTTTTTTTCTTCTACTTGATCATCTAGCCAATATATTGCACCTTCTGCTTTTCTATCATATCCGTTTATAAACTTGTTGCATTGAGGGTATATAGGTCCAATGACCTTGCTTTCACAAGAGGCTTTTACAATGTAGTACATAATAAATTATTTAATAAGAATTAATAATAACAATATAGTTTGGGGTTTTGACGAAAGTATTATCTACAGGTGCTGCATTTGTATTTTTGTTAAATAAATCGTTTATTTTTGCATCTGGGTTATTCTCTTTATTCTTTTTTTGAATTGAGATAACTCCAATTGTTATCAATTTTAATATTTAGGGAATCTAATTTATTTGTAAATTCAAATTCAGTTAATCCCACATATCTAATATTGTTTATTTTGTCTATTATCCAATAATATTTAGCATCTAGACCTTGTGAAAATTGAATACCTTCGACATTAAAAATAGGATCAATAAGATATCCATTTGGAGTTTGCTTTGCTATAATATATTGATTATTGTACCAACATTCTTCAATATAAGATGGAATATCATATTTTCCTACGACACATTCACTTTCAGATAAATATTTATATCCATCTCCCAAATCTATATTGTTTTCTCCATTTGGGAAAAATAGACATATAAAAATAATGAAAAATAAAATGCCAAAAAATTTTATTATTTTATCCATGGGTATTTTGGTCTTAATGTGGTTGAACCATATATATTAATATTAAAAGCAGTGCCATTTCCCGCCACAAAACCACCAATAATGGTTTCAATGTTCCTACCCCAATTCGACAGATTTCTCCAGCTTTTCATATCAAAATCATATTTATCTGAATACGCTCGAATGGAATGATTTGGATATCTTTTTAAAGTAATATTTCCATAAACAAGACCATCATTTAATGAATGACTATTTAATAATAAGTTAAATGTCTTTACTTGTCCTACATAATTTTCCCCTAATGAAACAATTCCAGAAAAATCAATCTTATTAATATCTGCATATAATGCTGCTCCACTACCATTTTTATACCAATCATTTGCTTCATCTATTGTGATATATCCGTCCCAATCAGGTCGATTGGATAATGATTTTATGCTTTCATTGTAGCGTTTAATGGCATCATTATTTAATAAACCGGCAACACCTAAGTCAAATTTTTGAGCTTCTTCAACTGTTATTTTATCGTAGAAGTTTTTCTCGTCCATAATAATAGGAGTTCCTTGTATTCCATTATCTGCTGTCCCGATTAGAACTCCTTTTCTATTATAGATTGGATTTCTTCCATCAGGATCCACATATTTCAACGGATTACCAGCACAATACAAATATGGAGAATATTGAGTGTATTTTTCACATAGTGGATCCATGGTTGTAAATGTGCCACTGGGGGAGTCGAGCCAACGAGCACCGAAGTCGCTGAGGTTTAAGCCTTCTAATGTTACCAATTCTTTACCACCATAACGATAAGGTTGCGATGAGGCATTGAATCCCTCTCCCATCAAGGAGCCGTAGGGGTAATAATGATTAATCTGTTGAACAACTCCGTTTTGATTCAATACTACACTATTATTCCCCTGATAGTCTTTCAAGTAATAATATCGCATACTGCCTGATATATACCCGGCAGGGGTAGTTATCATGCTTATATTTCCATTCTGATAGATATAGTTGCCACAATAATCCCGAAGACCAAATGTAATGTAATAGCTCGTCCACCCTGATTGTGGCTCATTAACTTCCAAGGTGTCAAGTTCTAATGATGGTGGCAGACCTTCTCGATACAGCTCATATTTCTCGCTCAACTTTCTGCCGGTGGCATCATATTTGAAGATTATTCGATTATTGTTCTCAAACGTTATTATCTCAGGGAGATTTAGTCTGTTATATTTTATATTTAATATATTTTTATCGGGACATCGCAACAAATTTCCGTTAGCGTCATGCAGATTATAGTTTTCCCTATCGTTAACATCCATTGTTGAAGATAATATCACTTCTTCGGTGGCATCATTGATTTGTCTTAATTGATTGCCGTCGTAGGTCATCGCCACATTATCAACTTCTCCAAATGTCCACAACTCGTATGTGTCGGCGAGTTCTCTTCTCGCCAAACCTTTACGTTGCAACGATGTGATATTTCCGTTGAGATCATATGTGTATGCTGTGGAATAATCGGGGGTGTTACACTGCCCCAACATCACAGCCAAAAGCCAAAATTCCAAATATGCCAATAATCTCATCATAAAAAACACTCCTTCGCACAAAAATATCACAACTACTAATCAACTAAATTTATTTTGCAATTCACTGAATAATCAACGCCTCTAATACTTGATTCTTGTGCAACGAACTCATATTTATATAGAATATTATCTCTTACATAAAACCGCCATATGGGTACATAGAAATCAATAGGATGAGAATCTATGAACTTTCTTCTATATATCAACTTGCCAAATAGCTTTGGGTATTTTTCCACAAAAACATAATACCGATTATTATATCTCAGAAAATACTGATTTATAAACGCACACGTAGTTCCATACAAAACAATGAATTTATATGTTGAATGTAGCGTAGTCATTTTTTTATTTTTATCGGCTCGCTCCAGTGTAGAGAAAACCAAGTGGTCTAATATGAGGATTAAATGATGTTTACCGAAGTCGGTTGCAACCAATAGAATAACAGCCTTACCGTCAATCAACTGCAGATCAATGTATGTCTTATATAAAAATTAATATTTTTGCAGATACTCTTGCCAATCATCAGGATACAATCGTTTAATTTTTTTTATCATAAAATCGGGAATCGGTTCTTTAGAATAATCTAATCCGTTTACTTTTAAAAAATCTATAATTTTAAGTTTGATTTTGTATTCTTCAGAATCTAAAGGTAAATCTATTTTACGTAAGATAGATAAAATAGTTTCTTTTTCTTTATCGAAAGTATTTATGTATTCTTTATCAAATTTAGCACCATTTTCAAGAAGGCATAGTGCTGCTCTCATCTTTTCCGTGTATAAAGCTTCACGTAAAGGATCTGTATCATAATCTCTATCTGGAGTAAAATTGACATCTGCTCCGTAGTTTAATAATAGTTTAATTTTAGCGATATTTCCATTCCTTGATGCCGCTTCTAATGCTGTTTGACGAAATGGGAAGGAGTATTTCCCATTTTTAGTAATACCTTTTGTCTCCGAATTAGGATCCCCCCCATAATCCAATAATAATTTTAATATTTTATCACTTGGATATAGCGATGTACAAGCAGTAATCATAACATTTTCTCCAGTTAAATCTAAAGTGTCTTCGTATTTATTAGGGTCTGCACCTAATTCTAGTAATTTTTTTACAGATGCTATGTTTTCATTATATACAGCTAATAATAATAGTGTATGACCATATTTTTTGTCTTGATAGTCTACTGGTATTTTTTTTTCTTGTACCAAATAAGTAATCTCAGCAGTATCTGCATCACGGACAGCTTTAGCCAAATCCCAAACTGGAGTATCTTTAAATATTCGATAATCAGATGAAAGATATTCATGTGGTTCTGTAAAACTATTATATACTAAAGTTAAGAATATAATAGACCAGTACAATATATATAGCAAAAAAATTATTTTTACTATCCGTATAATCGTTTTTTTCATAAATTTAAGGTTTAAAAATTGAATTTAAATTATTGTTGAATTTTACATATTGTTCAAAGAACCAATCTCTTGTTCGTTTTAACAAATTAGGCTTATAGAAGTTCTCTATACTGTGTCCTAAAACATTAGATGCGCTATTACGCCAATGTTTAGTGCCGTCTGCAGTAGGTAATTTCATTGTACTTTGGAAATAATGTAATTCATCACGACGTGTAATGTAAGCATCAATTCTTGCTTTTGATGTTTTATTTACAGTTAGAGGACTAACTCCTGCTGCATTAAATGTCATTGCTCGGCCATTGGTTGCATAAGCACTTGCCGCTGCCAAACCTCCACCTAAAGAGTGCCCGACAAATGTTAATTCTTGATTTTTTAACTCCCTAACTAATACTTTTGCATTATTCATTGCAATGGAATATTGTTCTGAAGAACCAAGGAGTTGCGATATATTATTCCCCCAATCATCCAGACTAGTAAAATCGGTTCTTGCAAAAGCATATGTATATTCAGTTACACCATCAATGGTACGCTCGAACAATTGAGATTTAAACCCACTTCCCGAGTGATCCATTGAAATACCATAATTATTTTTTGATTCAATCCAACCACCTGTTAGAAGCACATTGCCGTTCCCATATACATAATCAGCCATACGAGCTGCTTCTTTTTCAGTTGGACGCAAACCATCAAGATCCACAAACCTAATGGGATTACCGGCACTGTAAAGGTAGGGGGAGAGATGTTGGAAGTCTTCGCAAAGTGGGTCCATGGTGGTAAATGTGCCATTGGGGGAGTCGAGCCAACGGGCACCAAGGTCGCTGAGGTTTAAGCCCTCTAATGTTACCAATTCTTTACCACCATAACGATAGGGTTGCGATGAGGCATTGAATCCCTCTCCCATCAAGGAGCCGTAGGGGTAATAATGATTAATCTGTTGAACAACTCCATTTTGATTCAACACCACACAATTATTCCCTTGATAATTCTTCAGATAATAATATCGAACTTGCATATCCAATCAACTCACAGTTAACAACTACAACTCTTATTGATTTTTAAGTCCATATAACAATTTATTCCCTTGTCGTATAATAAAATCATTATCAGTTATAATATCAATGACTACTTCTTCTGTATAGATTACATAATGCAATGGTTTAGGCTTTCCTCTTCTTATAGCTTGAATACCCTTATTCATATACCATTCAACATATTTTGACTTCTCCACCTTATAGAAAACGCCCGTTTCCACTTCAGTGTCATCTAATCCTGTCATGTAGAATTGTTCATCGGTTACTCTATAAGCTATTATATCAAAAAAATCCAATGTAATTATTTCATCTTCATCAGTAAAAATTGGTTGAATCTTCACCGTTAAATCTCTTGCATCAAAAATGATGTTAAATATCGAAAAACTGCCATCAATAAAATTTAAGTTTTTCCATGTTTCAATTAAATTATTCTCCATATCTTATTTTTATTTTATTTTTACCTCTTTGTAACTCCAAAGTTGGCCTTCCATCTGAACTACCTGGTCTTAAAACAATTGTTTCTCCTTTGTCATTTTTTCCAACTTTCCCCTTCCCATATTTTGTTTGTATTTCAGAAACATCTTTAAGACTTAATGCATCAAAATCTTCTGTTGCTTTTTGTAATCCACCCGATTTATTATAAATTTTAGAACGTCCAGATGTCTTTGCTCCTTTTATTGTGCCTTCTAAAACTTCGTCAAAGGTCTTTTTCGAAGTTATACCTAATGCTTCAACAGCTTGCTTTTGTCCTTTATCATTGAACTCAGTCCCAACTACTATATCTGCGACAGCAGCTGCTTTGTCTAAGAATGAAGCATCTCCATCAAATATTGTTTGAATATCGCCAGCGATATCAATGAATTCATCTAACCCAGCCTTTTTTAGATTTTCTTTTGTCAGTTTTCCAGTTTTCTTGTAAACCTTATATAATTTATTGATATATTTTAACCCCGAAGCTGCGACTTTAATCGTCGCTTTTCCACT
Source organism: uncultured Muribaculaceae bacterium (assembly GCA_904502025.1). Taxonomy (GTDB): domain Bacteria; phylum Bacteroidota; class Bacteroidia; order Bacteroidales; family Muribaculaceae; genus RGIG4079. The sequence goes on along the minus strand of CAJGDJ010000027.1, from coordinate 8,545 downwards.
CGGATCTATATATTTCATAGGATTGCCAGCACAATAAAGGTATGGGGAGAGATGTTGGAAGTCTTCACATAGTGGATCCATTGTTGTAAATGTGCCATTAGGGGAGTCGAGCCAACGGGCTCCGAAGTCGCTAAGGTTCAAGCCACCCAATGTTACCAATTCCTTGCCACCATAACGATAGGGTTGCGATGAGGCATTGTATCCCTCTCCCATTAATGAGCCGTAGGGATAATAATGATTTATTTGTTGAACAACTCCATTTTGATTCAACACCACACAATTATTCCCTTGATAATCTCTCAGGTAATAATATCGCATGCTTCCCGATATATATCCTGCCGGAGTTATTATCATGCTAATGTTGCCATTCTGATAGATATAGTTGCCACAATAATCACGGCGACTTGCTATTGTATAATAACCAGATGTCGATTGTGGCTCATTAATTGTCAATGGCTCCAATTCTAATGATGGCGGATATCCGAAATGATATACCTTATATATCTCACTTAATTTCCTTCCTCTAGCATCATATTTGAAAATTATCCTATTGTTGTTCTCAAAATATATTGTATCAGGAAGATTCATCCTATTGTAATCGATATATAATATATCCTTATCGGGACAACGAAATAAATTGCCGTTTGAGTCATACAGATTATAATTTTCCCTATCGTTAACATCCATTGTTGAGGATAATATCACTTCATCGGTGGCATCATTAACTTGTCTTAATTGATTGCCGTCGTAGGTCATCGCCACATTGTCAATCTCCCCAAATGTCCACAACTCGTATGTGTCAGCGAGTTCTCTACTCACCAAGCCGTTACGACGCAAAGAGGTGATATTTCCATTAAGGTCGTAGGTATAGGCTGTGGAATAATCGAGGGTATCAATTATTTGATATGTAAAATCGGAACGAGGTTCTGATTCCTCATATTGTGCCGATGTGAGACGATCGAGACGGTCATAGTCATACCGATATGTGCGTTGTATCGTTGGTGCGATATTACCTCCGGTATCTCTGCCATCACTTGCCCAACTCATGGCACAAACGTTTCCGGAGAGACTTCCATCGTCTCCGGATGGGAGAGTCTCGTAATATAACTGTTGATGGAATTTATCGTTGTCGATGTGTGTTGTCCACCCTTGAATATTATATTGGTATGCAGTTTCTATCAATCCCTCTCCCAATGCTTGCGATGATAACTGACCGAGGCTGTTATAGGTGTTATTATACTCAAACATTGATTCACTGCCATTGTGCGACAAACTCACAGATGTCGGTCGCAATTGAATGTCATAGGAATAGGTATATACATCTACACATGAAGTGTCGGCAGTGGAATGTTCATGTCGCATGGAGATAGGATTGCCAACAAACGACAATCGATACATCTTTCGGTCATAACCTCCTAAATGGTTCGTCTCGCAACTTTGTATCAATCGCCCTTTTCTATCATAATAGTTTGCACAAAGTAATCTTAACGAATCACCAATAACCGAAGTTACTGTCCCTGTCAACATTCCTAAATTAACATGTCGAGGATTAATCGTATCGGTATATCTTCCATCGTAGTTCCTTACTACCTTATAATCAATCGAATCTTTTTCAACCGGATATAATTCAAGAAAATCATAATTATCATAATAATTAATAGTGTTGACTGTCTTTACTGTTCCACAAGGAATAACATTTGTGTAACCCCCTAAATTATTTATATTTGTTGTTAAATTTGAACTGTTTATCTTATTCGAAACTGTTTGTCGAAGTTGTGTTATTGCCATTGCATTAATTTCAACCTCGCATGTATATGCTAATCTATATCGCGTATCATAAGCATACGTTGTCCATTCTCCTTTATCTCGTTGATTCCCATCTTGACTATATCGCAAACGATTATTATCATCATAAACATAATATATCGTTTTCACTCCGGGAAGTTTCTTTTCTTCAAGACGATTGCGACTATCATATTTATAAATATAACAATAATCTTGAAGTGTTTCGTTATCATCGGTGATTATTCCTGTCGAAGAGACTAAGGCAACCGATGCCATTGGTGGTATCACGTAGCGAATGTTTCCAATATTGTCATAAATGTAGTACGTATCGGCATAGTTATTTTCATCAAGCACTCTGCGATGCAGATAGATACTATCATTAAAATCTTTGAAGATTATAGTTTCGTGGTTGTCTTCATCAATAACATTTGTAACATGCAATCGACCCGATGGATATACTCCTGAATGCATTAAACTTCCATTATTGCTATTAAGAGTAAATTTGTTACAACTATATTTACCTGAGTTCTTATTTATATGATATTGAGAATTTGTCCCTACGCTCATTTGCCAATCGCTTCCGGCTCTTTTGGTTGTAATTGTGCGTGGAGTTACCGATGCATCATATTCGATTGATATAAATGCGTTCGTGGCATCTTCGGAGTATAATGAGGTGTGGCTTGCGGTTATTTGGTCAAGCGAAGCATAATTTCCCGACCCCGAGATTACTCCGGGAAGATATTGTCGCACTACTCGACCCCGATTGTCATATTCGTAATAATCGGCAAGGTCTTTCCCTGAATTATTGTTACGAAGAACAGTCTGTTGCTTTCGTCCAAATCCGTCATAAAACGTAGTTGAGATTATTGCTTGCGAAGCTCTAACGGCTGTAAGCCTTTTAACATCTTGAAAGAACGTGGCTTTTGCTACATAATTTTTATCAGTCGAACCTGAAATTATCGGGGGAACCGTTACTGCATCGGTTGAATATGTTGTCGCCGAGTTTCCTTGTGCTATCAACACCTGCACCGAAATCATAAAAAATAAGTATGTAAGTATTCGTTTCATAGATTATTAGATTTAATGTGCATAATTATAGTTATATACTTCGATATATTTCCCCTCATCGTCCTTTATGGCAACCAATCTGCCAAATATATCATAATGATATGTAGTGTATCTTCCGTTGGGTTCTATTTTCTTGCTAATTTTACCAAATGAATTATAATAATAAGTTGTCATTTCATGAGTCGCTAACGATGTCCTCAATTTGTTTAATGCAGTTGTGTCAGGAGCGACAAAGTCTGTAAAATTTGGTTCACTCAATATCCCTGATACCACACCGGGATCAATTCCCTTAATTTCGACAACAGGATACAAACCCTTATAACTCCATAAATATGATGTAACCGGACCATTTATTGGATTGTATCCAATAATATTATAATATTTATCATATAGATATGACGCCACTTTTTGATATGCATTATTCCCATAAGCTGTATATATTGATGACAGTTTAACTGGATCTTTTTCATATTTATTATTTAGCTTAAATTCAGGCGTGTACGATAAACCATCAAATGTTTCAATTATCTTTTCCACAATAGGAGATATTCTATTGTTTTCTACCATCGTTTCATAATGAATCCCACTAAATGAATTAGGGTATTTTAGGGTTACCCGTTGTTTATTTGAGTCACTTTGGGTCGTGGTTATAGTTTCCAATAATCCCAGATTGTTATAAGTATATGAGGTTTCTTTTCTTAGCGAATCCCCATCCACATATATTGTCTCAGTCTGTGCTTTTGGTCTCATGGTATAAGTATATGCATAATATAACGAGCCTCTTATCCATAACTTATTTCGAGTTGAGCCAAACCTGAATTTATATATTGGGACATAGCTATTCTCTAAATTTCCACTTCGCTCATATTGAAATGTCATGGATTTTTGTATTTGTTTTACAGCATTATATTCCTTCACTGATTTTAGTAATCCTCGCTCTTGGTCGCGAGCATTTGTTGGTTCATATATTGATGGTTGGTTTGACAATGTCAGAATATTAGGCAAATCATGATGCCCATCTGAGAAATTTGTATATTGATATATGGTAAATGAATTATCATTATTTTTTTCTACTATCTCAGAATACTCAATATGATTTTGTGATATATTTCCTATTGAGGGCAAATAAGATTGAGAACTATATGAATCAACTGACACATTACCAAAACCGGAATAATCAGGAAAAACTTGATTTAGTTGAAAATATTTATATAGTTGTGTTAAGGTTCCACTTGATTGATTCGAATTTATACCATTAGTTAGAAAATCTGTTACATAAAAATATTCCTTGTCAACATATTCATCAGTGGTTAATCCAGACGGACTGTTAATAATCTTCTTAATTCTCACGCCTCCGGCATATTTTTTTGAATCTAATTGAACAACTCCGGTTCTTGATTCTGTTACTTTTTGAGCATAATCATGTGGTTCGTATTCAAACCGGTTATACCCTCCTGTTGGATATGTGATTTTTGTCAACAATCCATACTGTGAAACTGATATATTTGGTTCACGAGTCGATTCATATCCTGAATTAGATATACCTGAAGATTTTATGTCATTATAAAAGCCCCAATGGTCTGTTTCATTGGACACATAATTAGGCAGTAACTCCGGCTGATTATATGTAAATTTATAAATCGCTTGATCAGATTTATCGTCATTTATCCCAATTATTACAGAATCTAATACTAATCGTTGAGCATAATTGTCAACGTACTCAAAATTGACATTTTTTATCTTAGTTGGAGTCCCTTGATAATATATATAGCTAATAAATTCTATGCTTTTTAGTTTTTGAAGCCTTAATGCAGAAAGGCAACTTGGATAATCTCTATATCTTGATGTATATACTCCATTTTGTGCCAAAATTGGCATAAAAGAACTCCAATCATAGGAAGAATATCGATTCGCCGCATATCTGTCACTCACCGTCCTAATTTCATCTCTTAATATATAATTACATGTATCTCTATTAAATTTTATATACGTAAAATCAGTTGTTATATCTTTTAGGTATGATGGTAGGATTAATTCACCATTATAATTATCTACACTTCGATCAGTCTCCTTGGCTTCTATACCATCATCTATATATTCCATATATGAATTTAGGTACATTTGAGCTATAAAATCACCATGTTCATAATTAAATGAAACAATTCGATTATCGGGATATATAATTTTTGTCAAATACCATGTGGTTGCATTCATATGCCCTTCATGCTGATTGAATAGTCCTATTGAAAACTCAATTGCTTCATCATTCCCACCAAAAATATATTTCGTCCCATCTTCTCCAATTAATGTAAATGTCTTAAATTGAACGGACCGAGGCAAACTTCGTGTAGTTCCAACCAAACTAAATTTATCAGAAGTTGTTGAATATGTCGCTGTAAACCCGTCATCATATTCAAATTCTACCTTTATTGGTTTATCACATAAAACTACCCAATCTTTCTCTGGCGACCAATAAAATACACCGGAATAATTTAAAAAATTAAAACTAAATTTATCTGGAGCAATATCCATATATGCTCCAACTCCTAATTTTGCATTCTCAATCCAACTTTTGTTCTGGGCATTAGATGCCGATTGTTTATGATTTAAGGAGTCGCTGTGGTAGAAATAACCCATTATCCCTAAACTGTTTGTTTCGTTTGATGGTGCGTAAAATTCATCTGTGTTATCATTTACCACTCTCGATATACACCCTCCGACATTTAGAGACCAACTCATTCCAACCCAACTGGGCAACTGTTCAATCCTTACTCCCCCTGAATGATAATTCAATGTTATTGGGATTTTATGCTCACCAACTTCTATCTCGTGAATTGGTATAAAAATATTTTGCAAACCGATATATGGAGATACCGGAATTACACCATATTCACCCAATGATGCTGCATTAGGGCTTAATACACTTTTAGGAGTGAATTGCATCTGAGAAGATACCGATAGTGTCAATGAAAGAAAAATAGCTATAATAACTGGTTTGTGCATATTTGAATTGATTTTAGTGTTTTAATGGTATTTTTCGTGTTATTTGTTCTCCATTATTGTTTATTGATAGGATATAATCTCCTTGGGGCAATTCATTTATCTCTATTATTGGATTATTTGTTTTTCCCGATGCAAAGACTCTTCCTAACACATCGCATAGCACATAATCAACGCTTCCCTCTTTTGCCGTTTGAGCCGGGAACATTATTTTTAAGGTATTCTCTTTATATGAAATTTCAATATCGTTATTGACAAACTCGGACTCTATTGATGAAACATTAGATCCATTTATATCTTCATGTGATTGACTTGGTATCTGAAACGTACCAAATCCATTATTACTTTTTGTTTGCTGGCGAATTTCTTGATTTTCTTTGTCGTTGTTTTTATATGTTTGTTCCGACGGATAGCATATAAATGTAGTTCCTTGCTTTCCGACTTCTTTACCTCTATATAAATCAGTATTTATAATCGTTTCCACTATAGGATAACGATAGCCTCGTGCATACCATGCATAACGTTCTTCAATGCGTCGCATGGCTGTATCAGCAACATTCATTACACGAGTAGTATCATCTTCTTTTCGCATCATGTTAATAGTGGAATTACATATACGATGAACTCTAATAACATCGGTAATAGTATCGCCATCAGGAAGATAAATTACCCCCTCTCCATCACAAAATACGGTTGAACTACCGTTAATTCGCACTGCCATTGAACGTGAATACTCACCATGAAAACAATATGGCTTATATGCTTTATCTCCATAACGCATTGGATATATTAATTCTATCGCTGCACAGGAGTCTCGCATGAATGTGCTACGATTTTCATAACCTCGCCATAACAGAGTGTCACCTCTTAATCGATAATCATAACGCGTACCATATTCTGTCACACTGATTAATGAATCATCAATCACACCATACAAAACTTTCGAATTTCCATCAATAACCTGTGCCTGAGAAAAATCCCAAACTACATTTTCTCCCGAATCCCCGGGAGCAATATATGATATCCTCGTTTTTGTGAAATTGTCCCCATTTTGGGGTAGATTGTGTGTTTTGGTTATCTCATTTCCCATCATTGAGCTTATAATGATAACACAGAATAAGATAACCATCGTTAATCTAACTGTTTTCATGGTGTTTTTTGAGATTATGGAATTGTTACTTTTGTTTTCACAAAAATATCTATTTATTTAATATTTACAAATTATTCATTCATCACCATTATTCATTTTAATCAAATTTAACTTTCATCATGCCACCTAAAAACACACTAAATATTAAAGTCATTAAAATATTCATATTTATTTTACTTTTATTTTTTCAACTTCTATAAAGAATTTTTTCCTTAATAGTTGTCAAGACGACTTATTTGCATTAAATTTGCATTACATTTACACTTAAAGTGTCGAGTTGAAACATCAAACTAACTAATTAATAATTTTAAATTCAAACTTCTATGTGGTTAACTAACTCATCTATAGGAAGGAAGCTCATTATGTCAGTTACAGGAGCATGCCTTATCCTATTCCTTACGTTTCACGTATTGATGAATGCAGTGGCTATCGTGTGGCCAACAGCCTACAACACGATTTGTGCCCTTTTGGGTGCTAACTGGTATGCACTCGTAGCATCTATGGGTCTCGCTGCCCTTTTTGTGATTCACATTGTTTACGCGTTTATCCTCACTTTGCAAAACCGCAAAGCTCGTGGTAACGACCGTTACAATGTAACAACTCTTCCTCCTCACGTTGAATGGTCATCAAACAACATGCTCGTTCTCGGTATCGTTGTTGTTGCATTCCTCGCTGTTCACATGATTCAATTCTGGGCTAAAATGCAGCTCATTGAAGCTCTTTCACACGACCCTGCAACTTGGGCGTTGGTTGATGGTGCTGCTGCTAACCCTGCTGCAGGTACATTATTCCTTCACGCAGCATTTAGCGAAATCTGGACTCCAATCGTTTACATCATTGGTTTCGTAGCTCTTTGGTTCCACATGAACCACGGTTTCTGGTCAATGTTCCAAACTGCTGGTTGGAATAACGACACTTGGTTGCCTCGTTTGAAAAAAATCTCTTTGGTTTGGACTTCAGTAGTTGTAGGTCTCTTCACTATCCAAGCTGTATGGTTCACTATCCAAGCTAAAAACGACACTTACCTCAACGACACAGAACTTCAAGCTCAATACTGGGAAAATATCGAAGAGTCATTAACTCAACTTGAAGCTGACGCAAATGATGAACTCACCGAATTGAATATCTCAGTTATGAATGGAAGCATTAAACAAGCTGATGCGATGAAGAAGGAAACTGAACTTCGTAAAAAATATAAAGAATTAAGCGATACTTATATTAATGCTGCAAAAGTTTTCTGTAAAGATATTCCTACTGTAAAAGGGATTGTTTTTCAAGAACAAATGATGCAAAAAATGATGCAAGAACAAGCTGCTCAACAAGCTACTGCGCAAGGTATTGCACCAGAAGGCACTCTTGTTGAACCCGCTGAAGCAAATACTGAAACTAACAAATAATCTCACGCGATATGACTAAAGAAATGATTGATTCAACTCCTATCATGAAGGATTATGCCGATATGGAATCGGTAGCAAAAAAAACGATAGATTCTAAAATTCCAGAAGGTCCTGTCGCTGAGAAATGGACCAACTATAAAGCTCA
>CAJGDJ010000026.1 GCA_904502025.1 uncultured Muribaculaceae bacterium | reverse complement strand
TTCTGCTCCGGACAAAAAGGTGCTGTTGAAAATGCCAACAAACTATTTCGACAATACTTCCCTAAAGGAACCGATTTTAGACTAATTGAGCAGAGTCAGTTTGATGCTGTTCAAGCTAAAATCAATCGAAGACCTCGAGAAAAACTAAATTTTTCTTCTCCAAAAATTGAATTCTTCAAATTATTAAAATAATTTTGCACTTGCTTGTTGACTCTACAGCTTCTCTTTTTTATATTTAGCATGGTGCTACTTCTCTAAAAAATCACTATCTTCGCATAATCAAACAAACGCATATAAATAACTAATAAATCATATAATTATGCAAAACGAAAAAGAATTGGAAGTCAATAAAACTATTGATCCAACAGAGCTTCCTGAAAACGCTTTCAGAGAGCTAAAAGATGGCGAGGAATATCGACCGGTTATGCACCCCGAACGCAACTATGCCGAAGCTACTCCCTACTCTATAACGATGGGGTTATTATTGGCTGTTATATTCAGTGCTGCCGCAGCCTACTTGGGATTAAAAGTGGGACAAGTGTTTGAAGCAGCAATTCCAATCGCTATTATCGCTGTGGGCTTATCAGGCGCATTAAAAAAGAAAGATGCTCTGGGTCAAAATGTAATTATTCAATCAATCGGTGCTTGTTCAGGCGTTATCGTAGCAGGTGCAATTTTCACACTACCTGCACTTTATATTCTTCAAGCAAAGTATCCCGAAATTTCCGTTAACTTCATGCAAATATTCCTTAGCTCACTTCTTGGTGGGATATTAGGTATTCTGTTCTTTATACCATTCCGTAAATATTTCGTAAAGGATATGCATGGCAAATATCCTTTCCCTGAAGCTACTGCCACAACACAGGTGCTTATCAGTGCCGAAGGTGGAGACAAATCGGGAAATGGCGGACAAGCTAAAACTCTAATCATTGCCTCTCTCATTGGTGGTATCTATGACTATATCGTTGCTACATTTGGGTGGTGGGCAGAAACAATAACTACCACCGCAGCATCATGGGGTGCAACTATAGCTGAAAAAACAAAAGTAGTATTCAGTTGTAATACAGGTGCGGCATTACTTGGTCTTGGATATATCGTAGGATTGAAATATGCCTTTGTCATTTTTGCCGGTTCACTTTTCGTGTGGTGGATTATCATTCCTCTTCTTGGCTCTTATGGTTCAGCAGAAATTGCTGCGATGGACGCACAATCAATATTTAGTGAGCATGCACGATTAATTGGGATAGGTGGCATTGCAATGGCAGGTATCATCGGCATCGTTAAATCATGGCCAATCATTATGCAAGCAGTCGGTCTTGCAGGTCGAGAGTTTAAGGGCTCGGCAGCAAAAACAAAAACCGTACGTTGGCAAACTGACCTTTCTATGAAATCGGTAGTATTCTACATTGCATTGGCACTTGTAGTTGTATTTGTTTTCTTCTGGATTGGTGTAATTGGCACTTTGTGGCAAGCACTTGTTGCTTGGATTGTTGTAACCGTTATTGCATTCTTATTTACCACCGTGGCAGCAAATGCAATCGCAATCGTTGGTTCAAATCCCGTATCGGGCATGACATTGATGACCCTTATCATTGCATCGGCGATATTTGTAGCAATAGGTCTTAATGGCACAAACGGCATAGTTGCCTCAATGGTAATTGGTGGTGTTGTGTGTACTGCACTTTCTATGGCTGGTGGATTTGTTACCGACTTAAAAATAGGATATTGGCTCGGTTCAACTCCTCGCAAACAAGAGACTTGGAAATTCCTCGGCACATTGGTATCTGCAGCCACAGTGGGTGGTGTTATTCTTGTATTGAACAAAGTATATGGTTTTACCGGCGATGATGCTCTCGTTGCACCTCAAGCCAACGCAATGGCTAAAGTTATTGAACCTCTCATGATGGGAGGAGATACTCCTTGGATTCTATATTTTGTAGGTGCAATCCTTGCATTGTTACTAAACTGGCTTGGTGTTCCGGCATTGGCATTCTGCCTTGGTATGTTTATCCCACTACCTCTCAACACTCCCATGCTTGTGGGTGGTGCTATTGCCTACTTTGTAGCTAAAAGTTCTAAAGAGGAATCCCTCAGCAAAGCTCGCCACGAGCGAGGCACACTCATTGCATCTGGTCTTATTGCAGGTGGAGCTTTGTTTGGTGTATTTGCTGCAATTACCAAATTTGCCGGATTTGAATACACTTCTCCTCTATCTGAAGGCATGTCACAATCTCTTGGTCTTGTAGCATACGCTCTACTCATTTGCTACCTTATGTGGGATAGCCGTCGTGCTAAAGCATAATTAAATTGAACTCTAACTCTATTCATAGAGAAATACTTGCACTGTCCATTCCCTCTATTATTGCCAACATTACAACTCCATTACTCGGCATTGTTGATGTTGCAATAGTCGGGAATATGGGCAGTGCGGTGTATATTGCTGCCATTGCAATTGGCAGCACAATATTCAACATTCTTTATTGGCCATTTGCTTTTCTTCGCATGGGCTCAAGTGGCATGACTGCCCAAGCCTATGGTGCAAACGATAACCGACAATGTTCGCTCGTGTTATATCGTTCACTTGCTGTTGCCATGATTGTTGGCATTACAATCATTGTTTTGCAATATGCAATATCTCAATGTGCATTTTATTTCATGGGAGCAACCAATGACACTCTACGATTCTCTAAACAATATTTTTCAGTGTGTATATGGGGAGCTCCGGCAATGCTCAGTTCTTTTGCTTTATCGGGCTGGTTTATTGGTATGCAAAATTCACGAGCAACAATGTGGATTTCGATATTTATAAACCTACTAAATATCACAACAAGCGTAGTTCTTGTTTACATCTTTGATTGGGGAATTATAGGCGTGGCAACCGGCACTTTGGTGGCACAATGGGGTGGATTTTTATTAGGCTTATTAATTATTAAACAAAAATATCGTTTAGCTACAGTTTCTTTAACCGACATATTACATAAAGCAGAGCTGAAACGATTTTTCTCAATAAACACCGATATATTTCTTCGCACATTATGCCTCGTAGCAGTAACCATGTGGTTCACGCGAGCCGGGGCTAAACAAAGTGATGTAATCCTTGCCGTAAACACATTATTAATGCAACTTTTTATGCTATTCTCCTACTTTATGGACGGCTTTGCATACGCCGGTGAAGCCATGGTGGGAAAATATATTGGAGCAAAAGACAACCTAAAACTCAAATCAAGCATCAATGCATTGTTTCAATGGGGATTGGGTATGGCTTTATTATTTACCATGATATACCTTTTAGGGGGCAAATCATTCCTATCATTATTAAGCTCTGATTCAATGGTAATCAATGCTTCGGCATCATATTTCTATTGGGCTGTAGCAATACCATTGTGTGGATTTATGGCCTTTACTTGGGACGGAATATTTATAGGGGCAACACGCACCCGAGCCATGCTTGTGTCAATGGCTACTGCAATGGTAATATTCTTCACTATACATTTTGCACTATTCCCATTAATTGGCAATCATGCACTATGGTTAGCATTTATCAGCTACCTTATAATAAGAGGATTTGTATTAAATATCTTCTACTGCAAAAAGCCCTTACTATAATTCGTTATTATGTGCAATATAATCGCGTTATGGGGTTAAGCGGTCCAAATCACTCTCTGTAATAAACCCTTTTTACTCGTTGCGACACCGATGTTAATATTTCGTATGGAATTGTGCCTAATCTGTCGGCAAGTTCCATTACAGTAATATTATCCCCGAATATCTCTACCGCATCGCCTACATTACAATCCACATCGGTTACATCAATCATACATATATCCATACAAATATTTCCTACTGTCGGACAACGATGACCATTCACAAGAACAAAAGCATTTCCATTTCCCAAATGTCGATCAATACCATCGGCATAACCAATGGGGATAGTTGCAATGCGTGAATCACGAGTAAGAACTCCTTTTCGCGAATATCCGATTGTTGTCCCTGCCCCCCACTCTTTTATCGAAATTATTACACTATGTAACGACGATACCGGACGTAGATCTTCTTGGGAGCCATCGTTCATCGTAGGGATTCCATATAGACAAATCCCCAATCTCACCATATCACATTGATGTTGTGGGAATCGTGTTATCCCTGTTGAATTTAATATATGTCGCAAAATAGGTTCTTTGAATCCGGCTTGCAATTTATCACAACAGCGATAAAAGTAATCAAACTGACTATGTGTATAATCGTCCATATCGGGACAATCGGCAGTAGCCAAATGCGAGAACACCGAACGTGGTTTTATTGCCGATTGATTTTTCAACCTTTCAACTAATTCAGGCATATCCTCTTCAAGAAAACCCAATCGATGCATTCCGGTATCAAGTTTTATATGTACAGGATAATTCGATATCCCAAATTTTGTTGCTTCACGAACTATTTCATCAAGAATATCAAAACTATAAATTTCTGGTTCAAGACGATAGGTAAATAATGTTTTGTAATTGCCAACTTTAGGATTTAATACCATAATGGGCATTGCAATTCCGGCTTTTCGCAAATCCACCCCTTCATCAAGCACTGCCACTGCAAGATAAGCTGCTCCTTGTGATTGCAAAGTCTTTGCCAACTCAAATGAACCTGCTCCATATCCCGATGCTTTTACCATGCACACAATCCCGGTTTCGGGCTTCACTTGCGAACGATAAAAATTATAGTTATGCACAACTGCATCGAGATTTACTTCAAGCACAGTTTCATGTTGCTTGGCTTCAAGCACATCGCTTAATGATTCAAAATGGAAATGCGATGCCCCTTTTATCAATACTAATTCATTCCTAAAATCAGATGTTGTTGTTGATGACAAAAACGCACTTGTTGATTGATAAAATGATGCGTTTCCTCCAAACAAAGAACTATAGCTTGAAATCTCTTCCCCAATACCTATTAAACGATTTATCCCTTTTTGTTGCAACAATCGAGCTATTGATTTATACAACTCCTCTCCACTCATGGTTTCGTGCATAACATCACTCAAAATAATTGTTGTGGTGTGTGATTTTGTCGCCCTTTGTCCCATAAAGTCTAATGCCGGTGCAAGCGAATGAAAATCAGATGTATATGCATCATAAATCAACAAACAATTGTTTACCCCCTCTATAACATTTAATCGAGTACCAACAGCCGACAATGACTCCATTCGAGAGGCTATCACATCAAACGGACGGCATAAATAAAGCATCACAGCCAAACAATGAATCGCATTTTCTATATCATGATCGGATATAAATGGGATTGTTATTTTTCCATCATATTTTAGATATGAGTAACTGATAGTAGTTTTATCTTTTCCTCTTTTTATTGATGATATATATAATGGACTATCTTGGTCATATTGCGACCACGCAATCTCTTTTACAGTCAATCCCGCCGACGCTACAACATCGCTAATCAACTTATCATCACCATTATACACAATGCAATCACAATCACGGCAAAGTACAACCTTTTCCTCACATTTTAATCGCATTGATTCAAAACCTTCACTATGCTCATCTCCAATATTTGTAATCACAGCTAATTGAGGACGTATCATCGATTGCAAAGCACTCATCTCATTAGGGCGAGAGATACCGGCTTCAAACACTGCCAACTGCGTGTCATTATTCATTTCCCAAATCGACAATGGCACACCTATTTGTGAGTTATAGCTACGAGGACTACGCACCATGCTATAATCGGCACACAATAACTGATAAAGCCATTCCTTCACAACAGTTTTACCTCTACTGCCTGTAATTCCAATTACCGGAGCTGTGAATCGTCCACGATGATAGCTTGCTATCACTTGCATAGCTTTCTTCACATTGCTAACAACCAAAAAATTTGCATCATCGATATTTTGCATTGTAGCCGGAACATATTCTACCACAAAGTTTCTCACTCCACTTTGATATAAGTCATGCAAATAACGATGACCATCATTATTTCGAGTACGCAAAGAAAAGAAAAGCGTATCTTCAGGATATGTCAATGAACGACTATCTGTCAACAATATGCTGATGTTATATGCCGGAATTTGCGGGTCGGGCAAATGTAGAATTTGTGCTATTGTGGAAATTGAATATATCATTACTGTTCTAATTTCGTTAATGCTCGTTGCAAAAATGGATATTGTTGCAATATTTGTGTTTTCATTTCAAGTGTTGAATTTTCAAAACGTGCCACAGCCTCATTATCATCACTCATTGGACGATGTGCCATTCGACGCATCAATCGTTCACATTGTTGAGCAAGTGCGGTTGTATTTGCGTCAAAGAACGATTTTGAAAACATATCATATATATAATCAATGGCAACCTCTGATGGGTGTGTCATATCTGAAGCATAGAAACGATAATCACGTAAATCATCATTCATTATTTCGTATGCCGGAAAATATATTAATCCCTCAAATTGTTGCATCAATCTATTTATTGCGATATGTAATGTAGCTTTACTCAACTGATTTTCATGTGCACCATCACGCAAATGACGAATAGGACTAACTGTAAATATAACTTTAAGTTTTGAGTTAAAAGCAATAATATCGTTAATTACTTGTTGCCAACGGTTCACGATTTCATCAACGCTCATTATGCGACGATTAAATCTATCGGCAGGCAATTTATGGCAATTTGCCACTACTTCATGCGTGTCATTTAACTCATATATCCAAGCCGTACCAAAAGTTACAATCAATACCGATGCTTCACTCAAAGCCTTATATGCTTCACTTATTCGACCATTAATTCGAGTAAGCATCGCTTCGGCATCTACGCTCGAAAACATAGAATGATGATTAAAACTATGCCAACGATTGTCGCCGGCAACCTTAAACAAATCATCATTTGTGTATTTTCGTTTTGAGAATATAGCATTAATTCCGCAAGCCAAACTTGCAGGATTATATAGAGTTCCAAACGGATTTACTTCAACATCAAAACACGCTTGTCGCAACCTATTGCCTATATTATCACTGAAACATGAACCCATCATCACCACTCCACATTGATGTGTTATCAATCCTTGGACTTTCAATGGTTCAACAATAGTGCGAAACTGTTTTGGCATAATGATTAATATAAATTATAATCAACCGAAAGCACAGAAAATTCTGTACGACGGTTTATTTGGTCGGCTACCTCTTGATCTTCTTCGATTAATGCTTCGATATATTCCTCGGTAAGAACGTCTCCTTCCTTAAATTGAGGATACTCTCGAGCAATCTTTTTGGATACGGTTTTGGGGCGAGTTTCACCATATCCTTGATATTGTAACCTATCGGCTTCGATACCTACTTCAGTGAGATAATCGATTACTGATTTAGCTCTTCGTTGTGATAAATCAATATTATAATCTTCTTCGCCCCAACGGTCGGTATGCGATGCCATTTCTATTGTGATATTCGGATTATCGCGAAGTATTTGAGCCAATTCATCAAGAGCCACCTTCGATTCAGGTCGCAATGTTGCTTGGTCGAAGTCATAAAAAATATTTTCCACAACATTTGGCTTATTTATTGAAGACAAGAAAAAGTCTATACCATATTCGGCATCTTCTTCGGCATTATCACTTTCAAACGATTGTTTCGAGTTCAAATAACCTTTAGCTCCGGCAAGCATCACATATTTGACTCCTCGTTTCAATGGAAACTTAAACGATCCATCATCACGTGCCACCTCTTTTTGATTTGAGCCATCGTTACCAACTATACGAATAACCGCATTAGGAATTGGCTCTTCATCTTTATCCAACACCCACCCTGATATTGATATTTTCAAATCGGGCAACTCAAACGAATATAAATGATCATATCCCCTGCCATCACCTCTATTTGAGCTAAAAAAGCCATTTTCTCCCATACCAAATGTTATTCCAAAATCATCGGCCGACGAATTGACTGGCGTACCCATATTTATCACTTTCCAACGTCCATCGGGTTGTAGCTCGGCTCTAAACAAATCAAGCCCTCCATAACCGGGGTGTCCGTTTGATGCAAAATAAAGCAAACTATCGGTGCGAACATACGGGAACATTTCATCGCCGGGGGTGTTTAATATATTCCCCATATTCTCAAGAGATCCGGCTTTCTCTTTTAGATTTATTCGCCACAAATCCTTACCACCTTCCCCTCCGGGCATATCTGATGTGAAATATAAATATGTTCCATCGGGAGAAACTGCAGGGTGACCATAACTTGAAACGGTATCAGATGTAACTTCAAATTTAACAGGAGCACTCCATTTGGCATCGGAACGCTGTGAAGTATATATCTCAACTCCGGTACTTGCATTTGGTTCTCTGCGAGCTTTAGTGAGATACATCGTATTGCCATCGGGAGAAAAAGCAACAATACCCTCATCAAATTCAGTATTTAATTCTCCCTCCACCGGTTCAGCTCGTTGCCATTCCCCCTTTTCATTCTTCTTAGCAAACCACACATCGCCTTTTTTCATTCCCGTAATTTCACTTTTTTTATCTCCGGTAACTTTTTCATTTGTAGTGGTAAAATATAAGGCATCGCAAGTCTTATCAAAATACATAGGGGCATAATCAGCTCTACGTGAATTGAATAACTTAGCATTTTTTACCACATATCGTGTAGTTTTCTTATTTTGATTTTCAAGAGCCATTTCACTGCCAGCTAAACCATTTTGAGCAATAAATGAATTTGGGTTACGCATCAAGAACTCTTTATACATATTAATAGCTGCTGAATATTTTCCTTCTGCATGCAACATTTCGGCAAGATGAAGTTGAGCCATTGAATCGGGACAACCATAACGAATTGCATTTTGATAAGCAGCAGCAGCACGAGCACTTTGGTTCAATTTTCTATGACATTCAGCCATTTTGAATGCCACTTCTCCACGTTTACCTCGTTCTTCTTTCTTTGTGAGTTTATTATATACCTTACGATAAGTCTTTGCCGCATCGTTATATTCACCACGAGCCATCTGCTCATCAGCTACCGACAATTTTGCTCCTCGGCACCCACTCACTAATAATGATAATATTATAACAGAAAAATAAACTATTCTTTTCATAAATTCAGATTATAAACAGGTGGTTACATTACACCTTAAATTATATAACGTAACACCCACCCTCTATATTTTTCTAAACTACAAATTTAATCAAAGTTTTTAAGATTCGTATTCTATATTTCATCTATATAAAAGTAAATTAGCTATCTTTGTAAAAACTAATAACTAACAAATCACAATCAATCATGAAGAAAGCATTAATAGCATTAACATTAGCAACAATGGGGTATGGAGCTATGGCTGAAACTCCACTTTGGATGCGTGATGTAAAAATCTCTCCCGACGGCAATCAATTACTATTTACCTACAAAGGCGACATATATAAAGTTGCAACAAAAGGTGGTGATGCAATTCGCCTAACAACAATGGAATCATACGAAGCAACACCTATATGGTCGCCTGATGGAAAAACCATAGCTTTTACAAGCGACCGCAATGGAGGTCAAGACATCTATACAATGAGTGCAAATGGAGGCAAAGCAACTCGCGTAACATTTTCATCTGAAAGCGAAACACCTGAAGCTTTTACCCCCGACGGTAAAAACATCGTGTTCTCAGCGGCTTTTCAAGACCCTGCATCAAGTGCTATGTTCCCTTCTCGTCGTTTGACTGAACTATATAGTATTCCTGCAAATGGTGGTCGACTTAAAATGGTAATCGCTTCACCTGCACAAATGATTAATTATATAACTGATGGCAAATCATTTCTATACCAAGACCAAAAGGGAATGGAAAATGAATGGCGAAAACATCACACATCATCAATAACTCGCGACATTTGGCTATACAATGCTTCAACCGGCAAACACAGTAACCTCACTAATCATGCCGGTGAAGATCGTAATCCTGTAATGGGTATTGATGGCAAAACTGTTTATTTTTTAAGTGAACGTGATGGTGGTTCAATGAATGTGTATTCATTCCCCATTGACAATCCTCGCAACGTAACAGCCGTTACTTCATTCAAAAACCACCCTGTGCGTTTTCTTTCACAAGGTGCCGACGGAACTTTGGCATTTACCTATAACGGTGAAATTTACACCAAACGTGAAAATACCAAACCATCAAAAGTGGCAATCAACATTGTTTCTGATGATGAAACACCTATCAAAAAACTCAACGTAACATCAGGAGCTACTGCAGCAACAGTATCGCCCGATGGCAAACAAGTTGCTCTCATATATCGAGGAGAATTGTTTGTTACCTCAACTGACTATACCACAACAAAACAAATCACTCACACTCCCGAAGCTGAACGTCAACCAACTTGGGCTGCCGACAATCGCACTATCGCATATATGAGTGAACGCGACGGCAAATGGAACATATATACTGCCACTATTGAGCGTAAAGATGATGCCAACTTCCCTAATGCCACAACGATTATTGAAAAAGCATTGTTTAACGACAACATCGAACGCACATATCCTCAATATTCTCCCGATGGCAAAGAACTTGCATTTATTCAAGATCGCAACAAGTTAATGGTAATGAACGTAAAGAGTAAAAAAGTGCGTCAAATTACCGATGGCTCTACCTACGCTCGTCGCAATGGTGGATTTAACTATTCATGGTCGCCCGACGGGAAATGGTTTACTCTTGAAGTCGTTGACAACATGCACGATCCTTATAGCGATATCGCAATCGTGAGTGCAAAAGGTGGCAAAATTACAAACATCACTCGCAGTGGATATTTCGATGAATCGCCTCGCTGGGTTATGGACGGTAATGCAATACTTTTCTTATCGGAACGCTATGGCATGCGCAACCACGCATCATGGGGTTCTATGAGTGACGCTATGCTTGTATTCCTCAACCAAGACGCATACGACAAATATCGCCTCAGCGAAGAAGACTACGCTCTATATAAAGAGGTAGAAAAAGCTCAAAAGAAAGAAGCTACCTCTGAGAAAAAAGAGAACAAGAAAGATAATAAAGAAGAAAAAGCCGATTCTACTAAATCATCTAAAGATATAATCATTGAACTCGAAGGCATTGAAGATCGCATTGTACGTCTAACTCCTAACTCTTCGGATATTTGCGATGCAATCATCACTAAAGATGGTGAAAATCTTTATTATCTATCAAAAGTTGAAAAAGGTTACGACCTATGGAAAATTAAGCTCCGTAAACCCGAAGCAAAAATCGTGAGTAAACTTGGTGCCGGTCGCCTTTCTATGGAAATAGATAAATCGGGTAATATCTATCTTCTTGGCAGTAAAATGATGAAAAAACTTGCTCCTGCTAACGACAAACTTACTAATATTTCTTACTCGGCTACAATGCAACTCGATGCTTATGCCGAACGTGAATATATGTTTGATTACGTGGCTCGTCAAGAACGCGAAATGTTCTATGTGAAAAATATGCATGGCGTTGATTGGGAAATGATGACCGAAAATTATCGTCGCTTCCTTCCTCACATCAACAATAATTACGACTTTGCCGAATTGTTGAGCGAATGGCTTGGCGAACTTAATGTATCTCACACCGGTGGTAGCTACAGAGCAAAAAGTGCAAATGAACAAACAGCAACCTTTGGTTTACTTTATGACTGGACATACGAAAAAGATGGGTTGAAAGTAGCCGAAGTTCTTGAAAAAGGACCGTTTGACCGTTCTTCTTCAAAACTGAAAGCTGGTTGCATAATCGAAAAAATTAACGGCAACGAAATCAAAGCCGATGAAGATTACACTACTCTATTCAACGACATAGCAAAAAAGAAAACTCTTGTATCAATCTACAACCCCGAATCGGGAGAACGCTGGGACGAAGTGATACTTCCAATCTCATCGGGAGCACAAAGTAATTTGCTATACAAACGATGGATTAAACAACGTGCTGCCGACGTTGAACGTTGGTCAAACGGTCGATTGGGCTATGTACATATCGAATCAATGAGCGACGAGAGTTTCCGTACGGTATATGCCGATATTCTTGGCAAATACAACCACTGCGAAGGGATTGTTATCGACACTCGTTGGAATGGTGGTGGACGTCTTCACGAAGACATTGAAGTTCTCTTCAGTGGCAAGAAATATTTCACTCAAGTAGTGCGTGGCGTTGAAGCGTGCGACATGCCAAGTCGCCGTTGGAACAAACCAAGCATCATGGTTCAATGCGAAGCCAATTATAGTAATGCTCATGGCACTCCATGGGTGTATAAACATCGAGGCTTGGGCAAATTAGTTGGTATGCCTGTTCCCGGCACTATGACAAGTGTAAACTGGGTAACATTGCAAGACCCCTCATTAGTATTTGGCATTCCCGTTGTAGGCTATCGCCTACCCGATGGCTCATACCTTGAAAACAGCCAACTTGAACCCGACATAAAAGTTGCCAACGACCCGGCAACAGTCGTAACCGGCGAAGATACCCAACTTCACACTGCTGTTGAAACTCTATTGAAAGATTTGGATAAAAAGTAAATTCATCAAATAATAAAAACGCAAGGTCCAATGGTTCTTGCGTTTTTATTATTGATTTTATTTAGTAGCATTAAAACATCAAAATAAACCTACTGTTCAGCAGATTGTGGGCGAGAGAGAATGTCGAATTGGTCAACAAGTATTTCGGTTATGCTACGTTTGATTGTATTGCGATCTTCCCACACACGGGTGCGAAGTTTGCCTTCAACATATAGTTTTGTTCCTTTGCGAATATATTTTTCGGCAATCTCAGCCGATTTATCCCACATCACTATATTGTGCCATTCAGTACGTTCTGGAACCTGGGCTCCTGATGCCGTTGTATATGCCCGGTCGGTTGTTGCCAACGAAAATGATGCCACCGGACGTGTTTCAACATAACGAATTTCAGGGTCGCGTCCCACATTTCCAACTAGTATAACTTTGTTTACTGACATGTGTTTTTATTATTTGTTTAGAATTAGTATTATTTACTTGCTTTTAGGCCCACAATAACCGAGTTGGTGAAGCCGTGTGCTTCCATTGCATTCAAGCCCTTGATTGTGATGCCTCCTGGAGTTGTTACTTTGTCAATTTCTACCTCAGGATTATTTCCTGTTGCCTCAAGTAACTCAACTGCTCCACGCAAAGTTTGCAACACATATTGTTTTGCATCATTTGGATAAATGCCAAGTTCTACCCCACCTTCAGTAGCAGCACGTACATATCGCATAGCAAACGCGATACCACATGAGCAAAGTGATGTAGCTGCTCCCATCAAGCGTTCTTCTATTACTGCAGCTTTACCAAGAGCATTAAATATCGTTCCCACTTGTGTAACTTGCTGAGCTGTTGCATTTGCATTATGACTCACAAATGTCATACTTTGATGAATTGAGATAGCTGTATTAGGAATTGCTCGGAACACAACTGCTTTTTCATCGCCAAGCCATGAAGTTATTGCTGCGATATCCACACCGGCGGCAATAGAAAGAATAATTTGACGTGATAAATCAAGTGAAGGCAACACCCCTTTTAACACAGGCTCCACAAGCCAAGGCTTCACTGCTACCAACACTACATCAGCATCAGTTACAATTACTTTGCTATCGGTTGACACTTCAATCGTGGCATACTCGGCTTTCAACTCGTCAAGCTTATCTTGTGCGAGGTCGGCTACTGCAATTTTAACATCTATATTACTATGTGCCAGACCACGAGCAATTGCTCCGCCCATATTTCCAGCTCCAATAATTGCAATTTTCATAATTGTATTCTTTTATACTTATTTTGCAAGTGCATTTTTTAATCTACCTATAAAATCTTGTGCTTGCTCCATTGACAACACTAGTGGTGGCAATAAACGAATCATGTGAGTACCGGTAGCTCCGGTAAACACTTTTTCCTCTTTGATGAGACGAGTGCGAAGCTCTTTAACCGGATAGTCAAACTCCATACCTATCATCAAACCTCGTCCACGCACTTCTTTGATGCCGGAAATTTGTTTTAATTCACCCATGAGGTATTCACCTACTTTGCGAGCATTTTCAACAAGATTTTCTTGTTCAAATATATCCAAAACTGCGATTGCTGCAGCACATGCAAGATGATTTCCTCCAAATGTGGTACCTAATTGACCATAGATAGGAGTAAATTTAGGACTAATCAACACGCCCCCCATAGGAAAACCATTTGCAATACCTTTTGCTACTGTGATAACATCGGGGCGAACACCGGTGTATTGATGAGCAAAGAATTTACCCGAACGGCCATATCCCGATTGAATTTCGTCAGCGATAAGCACTACATCATATTTATCACACTCTTCTCGCAACGCTTGCATAAATTCAATTTCAGGAATACGAATGCCTCCTACACCCTGAATGCCCTCAATGATAACAGCACTAACATCTCCTTTTGCCATTTCAGCTTTCACAGCTTCAATATCGTTAAGAGGCACAAATGTTATATGACCATTAGCATTGATTGGTGCTACAATTTTAGGATTATCAGTAGCCTCAACTGCAAGCGAAGTGCGACCATGGAATGCTTTATCAAAAGCTATTACTCGTTTCTTTCCATTATAGAATGATGCCAGTTTCAACGCATTTTCATTAGCTTCAGCTCCTGAGTTTATCAAAAACAATTGATAATCATCATATCCCGAAATTTTACCAAGTTTATCGGCAAGAGTTTGTTGAAGTGAATTTATTACTGAATTTGAATAAAACACAAGTTTTGATGCTTGTTCATTCAATGCTTTCAAATAATGAGGGTGAGAGTGTCCCACTGATATAACAGCATGACCTCCATAAAGGTCAAGATATTTAGTCCCTTCGGTGTCGTAGGTATAGCAACCTTCTCCTTTTTCAATTTCTATATCAAACAAAGGATATACATCAAATAATTTCATTGTTATTGAATATAATTAAGTTATAATACGCAAAATTACACATATTTATTTGATTACTCAAATAATTAAAAGCTCATCATTATTCAAAAAAAAATTGAATCTTCAAAAATAGAGCCATAGCTTAGTCTAAACAGCATCAACACCCCATTATTAAATAAATTGCACAATATTCTAATATTCATACATTTCCCTCTCTAATAAATCTAATAAATCACGTTATCTTCGTTGGTTTTATTCCAAAATATTTACTAAATTTGCATTATAATAATAGCTTATTTAAGCTATAACTTCTCACAAGTTTCCAATATACAAATAATTAATAGTATTTACAAAATCTTGAAATTTATGAAAACAGAAAAGAACGAATACGCTTATAGTGGATTCAAAATGAATGGATTTGTGGCATTAATTCTCTTCTTTGCATTAATGGTAGCATCAATTTACACTATTGTCGTAGGTGGAATAAATGAATGTGGATGGCTTATTGGTGGCGGCATTGTGTTGCTTATAATTAGTTTTATTGCCCTAATAGGCTTATTCACTCTTGAGCCAAACGAGGCTGCTGTGATGATTTTCTTCGGAAAATATAAAGGCACTTTCAACCAACATGGTTTCTATTGGGTTAATCCATTTATGTCGCGCAAACGATTGACAATGCGTGCACGTAACCTTGACGCAGAACCAATTAAAGTTAATGACAAGGAAGGTAATCCGATCCTCATCGGCATGGTTATCGTATGGAAATTAAATGACACATATAAAGCCATGTTTGAGATTGATGCACAAAGTATTGCCAATGGTGCTACTGGAGCAAATGCGACTACTCGCATGAATGCTTTTGAAAAATATGTACGCATTCAAGGCGATGCCGCTCTTCGTGAAGTTGCCGGACTATATGCCTATGATGACAATAAAGACACATCAGAAGATGACAACGAATTGACTCTCCGTTCGGGTGGTGCTGAAATCAATGAAATTCTTGTTGAAAAACTTAATGAACGCTTGGCCTTTGCCGGTATTGAAGTACAAGAGGCTCGCATTAACTACCTCACCTATGCACCAGAAATTGCTGCTGTGATGTTACGTCGTCAACAAGCCACAGCAGTTATTGCCGCTCGCGAAAAAATTGTAGAGGGAGCTGTTTCAATGGTAAAACTTGCTCTTGATAAACTTGGTACCGAAGGAATTGAATTAAGCGAAGAAAAACGAGCCTCAATGGTAAGTAATCTCCTCGTTGTACTCTGTGCCGACGAAGCCGCACAACCAGTAATCAACACCGGCTCAACTGGAAAATAAATTAGAATAGCCCCAAATTATTTAGTAGTTATAGAAACTATAATGATTATAGTAACTATAACTACTATTCTTTTATACCATGCCTCAACAACAACGCTCGTAATCTCTCTATCTCAGATTCTTGCCATGTAACTTTTTGTCGAAGCAACTCTAATTCCTTATCTTTATTTTGCCTATATCCCGTACGAGCTGAGTGCATTCTCTCTTTTATACCTCCCTGTTTGACAAAATCTTCTTCGAGCGATATCAAAAACTTATTAATCATCGCATCCGTCATATAACACAACGTCAAAGCAATATTTGCCATCTCTTCATCACTCCAAGTATTGAAATATGGTTGATAATCCTCTACTCTATTATGATTGCGACAAAACTCCTGCATTTTAGCATAACGTTCATACGATGAGTCCCATATAACAAGATTGCGAGATAACAAATAATCGCGATAATCTTCTCGTAATTCTTGAATAGAACTTCGTGCTACATTAAGCAATTTTATATACATCTCGGTTGAAGCAACCCCATCCTCAGTTCCTTCAATTATGTTTTGTTTTCCACTTCGAGCAGCTTGAATCATTTGATCAACCGTGCGGTCTCCATAAGCAGGAAGAAAACGCTTACAAAATTGATAAGTCATCTGATAAAGCACCTCTGACTTTTGATAGAAATATGCATCTCGCCAAGGTCGTTGTCGCTTTAATATTTGATATTGTTTATCAACCATTGTGCATCTTATTTTTTATAGTTACTATAGTGACTATAGGCACTATATACAACTACGAGATAAATGAGTCCTTAAATCCAAGGAAATAAAGAATACCATCAAGTCCTATGGTAGATAACGATTGCGAGGCTGTTTGCTTCACTTTTGGTTTTGCATGGAATGCAATACCAAGACCAGCTGTTGCAAGCATTGGAAGGTCGTTTGCTCCATCACCTACGGCTATTGTTTGTGCTATGTTTACATTTTCTACTTGTGCAATAAGTCGCAACAACTCAGCTTTGCGTTTACCATCTACTATATCGCCAAGATGACGTCCTGTAAGTTTACCATCTACGATTTCAAGTTCGTTGGCATACACATAGTCAAAGCCAAAGCGTTGTTTGAGATAGTTGCCAAAGTAGGTAAAACCACCCGAAAGTATCGCTGTTTTATACCCTACACGTTTCAACACCTCCATTAAACGACCAAGGCCTTCGGTGATTGGAAGATTTTCAGCAATATCTTTCATCACACTCTCGTCAAGACCTTTGAGTAATGCCACTCGTTCACGGAATGACTCACAGAAATCTATCTCTCCACGCATAGCACGTTCGGTAATTTCTTTCACCTTATCACCAACTCCGGCACGAATAGCGAGTTCGTCAATCACCTCGGTTTCGATAAGAGTAGAATCCATATCGAAACATATCAAGCGACGTGAGCGACGATACATTGTATCTTCTTGCAACGAGATATCCACGCCTTCATTGGCCGACATCTCCATAAATTGCGACTGCATTTCAGCACGATCGCGAGGAGTGCCACGCACCGAAAATTCCACACAAGCCTTTGACAACGGATTTTCTTTTTCCTCTAAAGGCATGCGACCTGTCAAACGGCGAATACTATCGATATTGAGATTCTGTTTTGATATAACATCCGACACTAATGCTATGTGACGCGATGTTAATTCACGACCGAGAGTGGTAATAATCCAACGTTGTTTCCCTTGACGCCCTACCCAATCGGTATATTCCTCTACCGAAATGGGAGTGAAATGAATTTGGAAATTCATTTCTGAAGCCTTAAACAACAATTCCTTCATTATATCACCCGATACAGAACTATCGGTTTTAAATAAAATTCCAAGCGAAAGGTAATGATGAATATCAGCCTGACCAATATCAAGAATATCAGCATCATACTTTGCCAAAATACTTGTCAAAGCCGAAGTAACCCCAGGACGGTCATACCCAGAAATATTCACCATTATCAATTCAATATCCTTCATTTCCATATTTTCGTTATTTATTCCTCAAATTTACGAATAAATTAGATACTGACAAGCGGTAATACTTATTTATTTCCCTACTCTCATCACATTATCAGATATATGAGGCCGCCTTCACGGGCGTTTCTTCCCTATATACAACAACAAAGGGTAACCCGTAAGAGTTACCCTTTATTACTTATGTTCTTTTGTTCTTATGTCAAATGAACTTATGCTTGTTCAGCGCGATAAGCGTCGCATGCGCGTTTCACTTCGCATATAAACATATGATAACAATCAGATAACTTTTATTACAAAAAAAAATAGGTTAAAATTCTATTGTTAAAAGATTAAATAGGCTACTCCAATTGTTGTATTTACAAATTTTTAATTGTCATATTTGCCAATTAGATTTGTTTTTGTATCTTTGTCCATTATTAATTTTAAAAGTGGGGAACACCACTATAAAAACGATTTAATTTTATGAAAAAAAATACATTTAAAAATCAATCTTCTGCACAAATTATTAATAGAAAAGAAGTTGAAGTCACTGCTCCAGATGGAGAAGTTTATATTGTCCTTTGTCAAATTGGTGCTTATATTAACGAGAAAACAAAAAAACAGGAACTATTTTGGCTTGAAACTTTGTTTGACGAGAACTTCTCTGATGACAAAGAACAAATGATTAACAATATCTGGCGTAAGTCTTTGCAGTTTGGCATAGGTGGGGGAATTCTTGGTATTAGTACTGGCACAAGGTATGAGGATAGAGCAAGAATTGGCATTCGCATTAAGGAAATACGAGAAGAGCGTGGTATTGAGGCACGAGACCTAGCACGTCTTGTAGGAATTGATGCAGCAAACCTCAGTCGTATTGAAAATGGACGTTATTCAGTTGGTTTTGATATTTTAGCAAAAATTGCCACCGCTTTGGGCAAGAAAGTAGATTTTGTTGATATAAATTAATAAACGCTCAAAACCATGGAATACAAAAATAGAATGGAACAGCATTACGCTATTTTCAAGAGTGGAGAATTAATACATATCAGAGAAGCTAATAAGAGCAACGAAGATTGTTTTTGTCCTCATTGTGGTCGTAGGATGCTAAAACGTTGTGGGAATATCCGTACTTGGCACTTCGCTCATGACTATAGATATGAAAATGAAATTCACATGGAATGTTCTTATGAATCATATCTTCATGCATTTGCAAAGTTGAGATTTAAACAATGGTTTAATAATTCCGATAGTATTATCCTCCATTATCAGCAACCAATTTGTGAATTTGCAAATGACTGCATATGGAGAAAAAGTGAGGATAAATGCTCCAAAGGAGTTAACAAGTCTATTGATTTAAAAAAACGCCTCTCTCTTTGTACTCTTGAAAAAACAATCTCTGTGGATAATCACAGATTCAGAGCAGACCTATTATGGAGTAATCCAAAAAATCCAAATAATGATATTCTTGTTGAGATTAAGGTTACTCATGAATGTTCTCAAGAAAAGAAAGAATCAAACAAACGAATAATTGAATTTGAAGTGCATTCAGAAGAGGATGTAGAAAATATCGTAACCAATGATATTTCGGAAAGTGAAACAGTTAGATTTTATGGTTTTAATCCCACGTACTTTATAAATGAAAGCGTTTCTGCCAGACATTCGCTCTTAAAATTCATCTATTACAATTCGGGTAAAGCATTTGCAAGATCTGAATGTAATTGCAAGTCTTTTAGAAAAAGGTCAGACAACGCCCTATTAGAAATTACAATCAAAAACGATTCAAATCATAGTCAGAATTTTTCTCTACCTGAACAGCAAAGCACACCATTCTCCTACGGGCGTCTCTATAATTGGGGCTTAGCCTTTGCAAAAAGCAGTGGATATAATGTCAAGAATTGTTATCTCTGTAGCCATCGTCAATATGATTTTGAAAATGACAAACTATCGTGTAAGTTGAAACTTGATAAACCATGTAAGTCAACAGATGCCATACCTTGTAGCATGTATGTACTTGATGAAGACTATTATCATAAAAACTTAGAAGAATTTAATCAGTTTTCACAGGATAACGTAGTTAATATATGGTCTAAAATCTGAAAATCAATTTATGCAAGTTTGACATAAGTTTTGTGAATAATACCTGCTTTTTTATAATAACAAAGGTTATATTTATAACTGAAGACAAAGGGCAACCCGTTAGAGTTGCCCTTTGTTATTTATGTTTTTTATGTCTAATGGACTTATGCTTGTTCAGCGCGATAAGCGTCGCAGGCACGTTTTACTTCGCCGTGGAGGAGAAGGAGGCGTTTTGCTTCTTCATATTCCAAACCGAGTTCTTCAACTACCATGCGAGTGCCACGGTCAACGAGTTTAGCGTTAGAAAGTTGCATATTTACCATCTTGTTACCTTTCACACGACCCATTTGAATCATAACCGATGTAGTAATCATGTTACAAATCATTTTTTGACCTGTACCTGATTTCATACGTGAGCTACCAGTTACGTATTCAGGACCAACAATCATTTCGATAGCGATGTCGGCAGCTTGTGAGATAGGTGCATCAGGGTTAGAAGTGATAGCAGCAGTCAAGATGCCACGTTCACGACAAGCGTTGAGTGCACCAATAACATAAGGAGTTGTACCAGAAGCGGCAATACCGATAACGGTATCTTTTTCGTTGATGTTGAATGCTTCGAGGTCTTTCCAACCTTGGTTAGTGTCATCTTCTGCATTTTCTACCGGATTACGGAGAGCAACATCACCACCAGCGATAAGACCGATAACCCAAGATGGGTCCATACCGTATGTGGGAGGAATTTCAGAAGCGTCGAGTACACCAAGACGACCTGAAGTACCAGCACCCATATAGAAGATACGACCACCTTTTTTCATGCGGCTAACGATACCTGTAACCAATTTTTCGATTTGAGGGATAGCTTTTTCTACTGCGAGAGCAACTTTTTTATCCTCATTATTAATATCAGTAAGGAGTTCCAATACTGATTTCTTTTCCAAGTCATTGTAAAGTGAAGGTTGTTCACTGATTTTTACAAATGCCATATTATCTAATTTTTAATTGTTAATTTTAATTACAAATCAATTAAGCGTGGTAAGCGATAAGACCTTCCATTGGAGCTTGAAGGATTTTACCGATTTTGCAGTCAACAGCATCGGCTGCTTCTTCAAGAACATCACGATAGTAGTATGCGATAGAACCTACAAAGTTGATACTATAATCTTTGTAGTTAGCGTAATTTGCGATGTTACGCACAAAGAAAGCTTTGAATGCGTTCAATACAAGACGGTGAACAGCAGGCTCTTCTATATTTTGAATCAAGAATGGAGTGATTGAAGCGAGGAAGCGGTTAGCAGGGTGTTCACGATATACTTTTTGAATGATTTTCATGCGATCAAGGTCGTATTGAGCGAGGAATTTTTCGCAAAGAGGCTCAGGAAGTTGTTTTTTCAACACGTCGCCCACGAGCAATTTACCAAGCACAGCACCACTACCTTCGTCACCAAGGATATAACCGAGTGGAGACACATTGTCAACGATTTGTTCACCATCGTAGTAGCAAGAGTTTGAACCTGTACCTAAAATACAAGCGATACCTGCTTCGTGACCAAATAGAGCACGAGCTGCAGCAAGAAGGTCAGTGTAAACTTCGATTACAGGAGCTGGAACGTGAGTAGCGATAGCACGACGCACATTGCCACATACATCATCATTGATGCAACCAGCACCATAGAAATAGATGCTTTCGAAAGTCATACCTTCTACCTCGGGCTTCAATTCGTTGCCCATACGCTCAGCCATTTCTTCTTCGGTGAGCATGATAGCATTCATACCGGGAGTAAAAAACTCCTTAACTACTTTTCCATTTTCAACGGCACACCATTGGATTTTGGTAGAGCCACAATCTGCAATTAACTTCATTTTGTATGTATTATTTTATTGTATTATATTTTTATGTAAATCTTATTCTTGTATAAATAGTAGCCAATCGACCAGTTAAGAGCAATAAATAGAATTGCATAGATACACGAAGCAAGAGTTTGGTCGCCAAGCATTGGCACAAGGAAATCGCCATAAACAATTCCTTTTATTGAAGTGTCGCCTATCTTAATCGTTCCGAAAAGGATACCCAACACTCCACCAAGCACATACATAAACAATGGGTTTATGCCAAATGCTTCAAAGAATCGGCACCATTTTTTATAACCTTTAATATCTATAATCCAAATAAGCAATGCCAAGAATGTAGAAGCTAACCCACATGTTACGAGTGCAAATGTTGGAGTCCATAATTTTTTATTGATTGGAATTGCATAGTCAAACAAGAAACCAATAATCATCAAAACAGCTCCAATGATAAACAAACGATTAACACGCATATAGATGTCTTTCTCTTCCATCATCTTCATTCCAGCCCAAAAACCTATCAACACATGAGCAATTGAAGGTATTGTGCTTAACAAACCTTCTGGGTCAAAAGCAAGTTTCACTCCATCAATAGTGTCTTTATACATGTGGTCGATACCAAGAACAGCT
Organism: uncultured Muribaculaceae bacterium; assembly: GCA_904502025.1. Taxonomy (GTDB): domain Bacteria; phylum Bacteroidota; class Bacteroidia; order Bacteroidales; family Muribaculaceae; genus RGIG4079. Next base: position 7,981 of record CAJGDJ010000026.1, on the reverse strand, counting down.
TGATCTATTACAGATACTATGTTTTGTTCTGAAAAAACAAGACCATAATCGTCAACAAGCAATATCACACCATAGCCAATCAACAATGTTGCCACTGCCCATAAGATGTGCTTACAACGTAACAACAACACAATGATTGAGGCAGCACCATAGCATAATGCCAAACGTGGCATAACTCCCAAAATTCGAATTGTATCAAACGAATTTACAGCTTCAATTATAGTTTTACCACCGGCTAAGCCATAGCATAATTTGCTGAACCATGCAATTGCAAGACCTATTGCGAAAATCACAATAGTGCGTTTAATAATTTTATACAATAACGACCCCGACATTTTGAACTCGAATTTACGCATTGAGATAAATGTCGAAATACCCATTATAAACATAAAAAATGGGAAAATAAGGTCAGTTGGAGTCAAACCATTCCAAGCGGCATGACCAAGTGGACGATACATATAACCCCATGAACCCGGATTATTTACAAGAATCATACCTGCGATTGTGATACCTCGGAGAATATCAAGAGCAAGCATGCGTTGACTTTGTTTTTTTACAACTTCTGCCATCAGATAATTTTATTTTTTTGATTTTGTACAACTATCAACCAAATAAGCGATTGATTTATATGGGATACCACTATTAGTGGTTAGACCTATTTCACATGTACGGCTGTTTGAATAGCCATGAGTAGCACCCGAAGCCTCAATTTGTGGGCGAAGCTTGCGTAAAGCATATTTATTAAGTTCGGGCATCATAAAGCCTTTATCTCCTGCGAAACCACAGCAACCCACTTCGGTAGGAACAACTACGTTGCGAGAACACATGCGTGCAAGTGCTATGATTTTATCAGCCAATCCCATGCGACGCAATGAACATGTTACATGAACAGCAATAGTCTCATCAATTGGTGCAAATTCAAGATTTGGAGCAAGGAATTCATAAATAAATTCTGCCGGCTCGTATAGGTGCATTGAAGTAATGTGGTCGCGCATGCGATGTAGGCATGGACTTTGGTCACAAAGCACCGGATATTTGCCATTTTCAGATGCTTCAAGCAATGCCTTTTCGAGTTCGGCTGTTTTACGGTCAGCAATATCAGGCATACCCTTACTTTCCCAAATCATACCACAACAAAGTTTCTTCATGTTTTTAGGGAATATTACTTCATACCCTGCCTTGTTACACAATTTAATTATAGTATCAACAAGTGGGGCTATCTTTTTCCCTTTTTCACGCGATACACCCATTGTTTGATTGATACAACTTGGGAAATAAACCACTTTTTTATCGGCAGGATTAATTGGTTCTTTTGCCGAATAGAATGCTCCGGGTAGAGATGGAGTCCACAATGGAACACCCACTTTGTTTAATGCTCCGCCAATGGCATTTACTCCACTATCACCAAGCACTGCTCCGGCAAGATTTGCAGCAGAAAGCACCGGACGGAACACCCCGGTAATTGTGTGAAGATTTTTTGCAGCGAAATCGCCAATTTTGTATCCTAAGCTACCTTTTGGCAATGCCTCTTTACGAAGGTCGTGAATCATTTCGCCGGTATTGTTGCCCATTGGACATGATTCGCTACACAAACCATCGCCTGCACATGTTGCATTACCATATATCTTAAATTGTTCTTCAAGGCGAGCCAATCGAGCAGGGTCTTCTCCGGTAGTTCTCAATCGAGTGATTTCTCGTTGAGCTACGGTACGTTGACGAGCCGAAAGTGAGCCTGAATAACCACATGTTACACAATTCACTTCACAGAATCCACATTCGATACATTTATCAACATGAGGATTGGTCAAAGGCATTGGTTTCAATCCTTTGATGTAACATTCGGGGTCATCATTGAAAATTACACCCGGATTTAATATATTTTGTGGGTCAAAAAGTTCTTTGACACGTTTCATCATTGTCCAAGCCTTTTCACCCCATTCTTTCTTTACAAATGGAGCCATGTTGCGACCTGTACCATGTTCAGCTTTCAACGAGCCATCATAACGATCTACAACAAGACGTTCAACTGCTAACATCAACTCTTTATAGCGATCAATTTCTTCTTGAGAGTCGAATGATTGTGATATAATAAAGTGATAGTTACCTTCAAGAGCATGACCATAGATACAAGCATCGTTATAGCCATTGTCTTGAAGTAATTGTTGCAATTCCACAGTTGCCTTTGGAAGGTCTTCGATGTGGAATGCCACGTCTTCGATTAGCACTGTCGTACCAAGAGGACGAGTACCGCCAACCGACGGGAAAATACCAGAACGAATTTTCCAATATTTAGAATATTCTTCAGGTTTGTCGGTAAAGTAAGCCGGTTTGAATAGGTTAAACGGCTTGAGGATTTCAAGAATTTCGTTGATATTCTTTTGCAACTCTTCGGGAGTGTCGGCTTTTGTTTCGGTGAGAACTGCAGTGAGTCCTTCTCCTGTAGTGTCGTTTACTGCCGAGAGAGATTTTTTATCAAGAAGTTCAGCTCCGGCAACCGGACCTTTTTTCATTGCAACAACTGCCTTACATGCTTCCTCCAAGTCGCTGAAATAAAGCATCGCACTTGCTGAGCATGGATAAAGATGAGCAGTATTGACTGTTATTTCAGAGAGGAACGCCAACGTACCTTCCGACCCTACGATGCTATGTGCTATAATATCAAATGGATCACGGAATGTAACAAAAGGCAATAGGTTTAATCCAGTTACGTTTTTAATACTATATTTATAAAGTATGCGTTTTTTAAGTTCTTCGTCAGCACAAATCTCATCACGCAACTTCATTATACCTTCAATAAATTGAGGTTTGTTCATCGCAAAAAGTTTGCGAGAACGGTCATCGCCTGTGTCAAGCACAGTACCATCAGCAAATACCAAACGTACTGATTTCAAAATCTTGTCACTATTAGCATGTGTGCCACAGTTCATACCCGAAGCATTGTTTACAACAATACCTCCAACCATAGCCGAATTTTTAGAGGCTGGGTCGGGCGAGAACATACGGCCATAGGGACGTAGGTAGTCGTTTACACGGCTACCTATAATCCCCGGCTGTAGTTTTATAGTTTCAGCACCGGGACCTATTTTATAATTTTCCCAATGCTTACCTGCCACAATCAAAATAGAATCACTGATGGCTTGCCCCGAAAGGCTTGTACCAGCCGCACGAAATGTAACAGGAAGATTATGTTTCGATGCAATTGACAACAATTTTGACACTTCTTCTTCATTGTTTGAACGAATAACGATTTGAGGTATCATACGATAGAATCCTGCATCGGTACCCCACGCCAAAAGGCGAAGATCATCGGTATAAATACGATCTTTAGATACTATACCTTTTATATCATTCAAAAACTGTTTATAAGCAAGTTCCATAGTGATTATATATAATTATGTCTTTATTTGTAGAGATAATATTTAGCTGATTTGGCTTTGAAAGCTTCGACATCTTTGTTCCAATAGTCAATGATGTCGGCTACTTTGTAATTTTTAGAGAATTTGATACGAATTTGATCAGTACCACACACTTTGTCAAACATGTTCCAACGGTTGCCCAATGTTCCTTGACCATCTTCGTCAAGGAGTCGTTTGTCAGGATACATTTCTGCCAAAATTTCCATAGCATGGAATTGTACCATAGTCAAATCACAATCAAGCACGTCGGTAACATAAAGTTGAACTCCTTGAAGGTTTTCGCCTTTACCTACGCTGTAATATGGCTTGATATAAATAGGACGGAACATGATACCTTTAAGATTCAATGCGTTCAAACGATTGCAAAACTCATTTGCATCAATCCATGAAGCACAAATCAATTGGAAAGGCATTGTGTAACCTACACCAATCGAAACGAAATACAATTCACCAATGATACCTGTTGTGGGGTAATAAATGGCTGATTGAGGATATGGTTGATGTGGCGAAGGAAGAATCCAAGGCATACCTGTTTGTTCAAAAGTCATATAACGATGCCAACCGGTCATAGGCACAACAGTCAATTTTGTTTTCTTGCCATCTTTCAACATTCCGTCGTTGAGCATAAGAGCAAGTTCACCGGGAGTCAAACCATAAAGATAAGGAATTTCAAATTGACTTACCAATGAGAAGAAGCCTTCTTCCACAAGGTTACCTTCCACTTTCAACCCTGAAAGTGGATTGGGGCGGTCAAGCACCATAAATTCTTTACCATTTTCGGCACAAGCTTCCATACACAAGCCCATTGTGCTGATGAATGTGAATGAACGACAACCGTTGTCTTGAATGTCATAAACAAGCACATCAACATCTTTAAGCATTTCGGCCGATGGTTTCTTATTTTTGCCATACAATGAATATACGGTTACACCTGTTTTGGGGTCGGTGTATGTATCAACCTTTTCTCCGGCAGCAATATCGCCACGCACTCCATGTTCGGGGCTATAAAGTGCTGTAAGTTTTACACCGGGAGCAGCAGCAAGAATGTCGATAGTTGACACAAGATTGTTGTCAACACCGCTTGGGTTGGTAATCAAACCAACGCGTTTGCCTTTCAACTGCTCAAATCCACCATCACGAAGCGTTTCCACCCCGGGTTTTACTTGAGCAGAAGCTGCCATTGCCACAAGGGCAATGGCGAGCACTAATATTTTCTTAAAAAATTTAATCATGTTTATTTCTTTTCTTCAACTTCTTTAGCTCCATATTTTGGGTCGATGTGACGACGTACAAGAGCTGTTACAGCCCATGTTGCAAAGTTACAAGCAAGTACCCACCAGAAGAAGTTGATATAAGAGTTACCCAAAAGTTCTTCCTTAATGTAACCGGCAGCCATACCTGGAAGCATCATACCAAGAGCCATGAATGCTGTACAGATAGCATAGTGTGATGTTTTGTAAGGACCATCTGCAAAGTACATCATATAAAGCATGAATGCTGTAAAACCAAAACCGTATGCAAATTGTTCAAGAACGATAGCACTGAAGATTATTGCTTTACCACCAATTTCAGCATACGAAGGTTGTACGTTTGAAAGTATAATATAAGCTACACAGTTGAGTGATGTAGCGAGAGCCATTGGCCAAATCCATTTTTTAAGACCTCCCTTAGAAGCTACGATACCACCAATGATACCACCAATAGTAAGACCAATAATAGCAAGTGTACCGTATGCAAAACCAACTTCAGTTTGAGTCATACCAAGACCACCAGCTTCGCGAGCGGCAAGAAGGAATGGTTGACAAAGTTTCACAACTTGAGCTTCAGGAAGACGATATAGAAGCATGAACAACATTGCAAGAATGACATGTTTCTTTTGGAAGAAAGTAACAAACGAACCTGAGAATTCTTTAACGATATCACCTACTGATTTCTTTTTAGAATCTTGACCACCAACTGCTTTATCGGCAACAGGAGCTGGGAGAATGAAAGCATGATAAAGTGATACAACGGCAAAGAATGCAGCACAAATTATTACTGTGTATTTCCAACCAAGGGCTACATCACCGGTTTGAGTTTGAAGGAGTCCGGCAAGAATAACAAGACCACCTTGACCAAACACGTTGGCACAACGATAGAATGTAGAACGAATACCTACAAACATACTTTGTTCAGATGTATTAAGTGCAATCATGTAGAAACCATCTGATGCGATATCGTGAGTTGCTGAACAGAATGCAGTAATAAAATAGAAGAACAAGCAAAGCATAAATGCACTTACAGGAAGTCCATTAGCTATTTCTTCTTTGTTTGGCAATGGAAGAGTGAATGCGATTGCAGCAAGACCTACTGCAACACAAATTTGCATAGTTACTGTCCACCAACGTTTTGTGCGAATAATGTCAACGATTGGACCCCAGAATGGTTTGATTACCCAAGGTAAATAGAGCCAACCAGTATAAAGAGTAGCGTCGGTTTCCGACATACCAAGTTGAGTAAAGAGAACCATTGTCACCATATTGATGAAAATAAATGGAATCCCTTGTGCAAAATAGAGCGTAGGAATCCACGCCCAAGGATTGCGTTTTGTTGCTTTAGCCATTTTTACTTATTTTTTATTTAGTTATTAATATAATTCTTTAATTTCAGCATCAACGAAATAGTGGAGAAGGATTTCTTTGTAGTTATATCCTTTAGCACCCATTACAGCTGCACCAATTTGGCAAAGACCTACACCATGTCCCCACCCTGCACCTTTGAGAGTGAATGTTGAAGGGTGTCCGTTTGCATCATTTTCGCCTTTTTCTACCACGAAAGCAGAGCTATAGAGGTGAGAAGGAGAAAGTGTGCGACGAATTTCAAGTTCTTTACCGATAGTAAGAGTTTTGTTTGTGCCTACGATTTTGAGTTTATAAAGTCGACCCGAAGTTCCACGAGCGATAGGTTCGAGGTCAACAATATTACCATAGTCCATGCCTGAGCGTTCTTTCACTAATTTAGAGATTTCTTCTTGAGTGTAAGTAACTTCCCAGCGATAGAAGTCGGTAGTTTCTTGGTCGTAGTTATTTAGAACTTGCGAAAGGATTTCAGCGTCAGAAGTATTGCAATGAGCTTCAGGACGAGTCAAAATCCATTCACGAGCATTTTCTTCGATAGTCAAGTCGGGGAAATCCGTTTCATTTTCGCCATCTCGACGAGCTGCAAGATAGTCATAATGAATAGGTTCCCAGCAGTTTTCAAATTCCTCATAAACACCACCACAGCATTTAGAGAAACGAGCATCACAAAGGTTCTCTCCGTCCATCAACACTTGACCACGAGTAGCTTCTATAGCTTTAGCTACTTCGGGAGTAGATGCACGAGTGATACCTTGGTAACGTTGGCAGTGGTCATCGGCACACACATCAAAATTGATGTGGTCTTCTCGGTCATACCACTTAATCATCTCATCGTCTGATGTTTTTTCTACAGCCGAATATTGTTCGCCTGCATCAACGATGCGTTTGTTTTTATCAATTTGAGCCAACAACCAGCTACGAGAGATAACAGCATGAGCTTTGAGCAATTCAAGCGAAGCAGTTGCACTCATTTCTGACGAAATTACACTCAAAAGATAATCTTCAACACCTAATATATTAATAGGTGTGATTTTGCCATTTTCAACGATAAGTTTGAGAGCGCCTTTGAAACGTTGGTTTTCTTTACGCTCCCAGTGGAAGTTCACCCCAATGGTCACATCTTCAAGCCAAAAGGAAACTTCATCGTTTGCTGGTTCAAAAAATAGTTCGGTATATTCTTTATTGTTCCAAATAATAGATTTACCATCGGTGGTAGCCACTTGGCTACCACTGACAGTAGTATCTGAAACATGGAATTCACCGTCGAGGATAAATTTAACCTCTGCGGCACTCATGATGCCGACCTTAATTTTGGGTTCTTCCATTGATTGTTTTTGTTACTTAATTTTGTTTACAATTTCCTCAACGTCTTCTTTAGAAAGCATTGCAGGAATTGCACGCACAACTATTGACTCATTGCCAAAATCCTCTATCTCAAAACCGTAATCGGCAAGCAAGGATATGTTGTTTATCACAGCGGTATACTCATCTCCCACAAGCTTTACGGTTATGGGCACCAATAATGCCTGACTTTCGGCAACGTGACTTGATTTTAATTTGTTAAAAAGAATCCGCTCGTGTGCAGCATGTTTATCTATCAAAAAGATAACGTCACCCTTTTGAACAATTATATAGGTGTTAAAGGCTTCGCCAATAAGTTTAATTTCTTCTTTTGGCGAATATTCCTTTTCGTTTTCTTTATTTGTTAAAACAGGTGTTTCCTTCTTTTCAACAATCTCCGGTTTAGGATCTGCTTTTTCTTCTTTTATTATATTAACGTCAATTTCCTTTTTTATCGGTACGTTCGGTTTAAATTCCTCACGCAAGAAAAACGGAGTGTTATCACTTTTAAGCCTAACAGGCTCGGCCTTTGGCTTTGTTGTTTCCTTTACTGTTTCTACCCTTTCCTGTGCGGGCAGTTTAACCGCAGTTTGCCTGTACTGCTCG
>CAJGDJ010000025.1 GCA_904502025.1 uncultured Muribaculaceae bacterium | reverse complement strand
GTTTTGTAAGAGCTACGTTTTCTTCGTAAGGAAGGTGTGAACCGTCGATCATTACAGAAGAGAAACCGCTGTCGATACAAGATTTGCAAAGCTCGAAGCTATCGCCGTGGTCGAGGTGAAGAACGATTTGTGGGTTTTCCCAACCAAGTTCTTTAGCGTATGCAACAGCACCTTGAGCCATATAGCGAAGAAGTGTAGCGTTAGCATAGTTACGAGCACCTTTAGATACTTGAAGGATAACTGGAGATTTTTCTTCAGATGCAGCTTTGATGATTGCTTGAAGTTGCTCCATGTTGTTGAAGTTGAATGCAGGGATTGCATATCCACCTTCTACTGCTTTAGCAAACATATCACGAGTGTTTACCAAGCCTAACTCTTTGAAACTTACCATTTCGTGTTTAATTATTTGTTAATAAATTGATTTTCTTTTTTGCAGTGCAAAGTTACTGCTTTATTATTGCATAAAAAAATGTATAGCATGGAAATTTTGACGCTGACAACATTTTTTTAATATAATTTGCCTTATACGTTAGCAATTATGGAATTTCTATTTCTTCTTATTCTCGACCGAAGTCTCTTCAACCATATTTTTGATAATTCTCACGCGTGAATCAACACTCATATTTGACATGCCATGAGCTTTCAATGTGTTGAATAGTGTTTCTTTTACATTTGAGATTGCTTCGTAGTAGTCCATTACAGGAACCCACACTTGAGCAATCATGTCAACATGGAAGCGGTCGCTTGCACCAAACAAAATTTTTGGAGCAGGAGATTTTGCCAATTCAGGCACTCCGTCAATAAGTGCTTGTGCCAACATTTCTCTCACCTTGGGAGCATCAATTTCTTTTTGCACCTTAAATGAAAGGTGGAGGCGTTGGTATTTTCCTGAATAACTAACATTTCTAAAGTCTTTACCAAAGAATTGGGTGTTAAACACTGAAATGTTTGCACCATCGTCGGTTTCAATAAGAGTTGTGCGATATTGGATATCTATAACTTTACCACGAATGTCATTCCCCACTTCAACAACGTCGCCAATTTTGATGCGTCCCATCATAAGTATAATACCACACAGCAAGCAGTCAAATGTGTCGCGAAGTGCAACACCAAGTCCCACTGCCAATCCCCCTAATGTAGCGATGATACCAATTGAGTTTACTTCGATGTAAGCCAATGCCACTACTATAAAAATACTCCACACTACAATAACAAATATATTTCTACCCAAGTTTAGAGCTCCCACCTCAGCTTTTTCTTTGTATTTAATGCGGAGCATGTAATTCGCCAATCCAACTAAGTAGTGAGTCAAAATTGCAGATATCACAATGTGTAAAATGCGTCTTAATGATATGCACACAAACCCCGGTCGGTTAATAAAGTTATAGCTGTAAAGCTCGTTTAGCCAATCATTAATATTGAAGACATGGGCACATTCCAAAGTACACAATGAAAATATAAGAATTATCGACATAGGCTTAAATAATCGTGGAAATGTAAATGCTTTCCATGATTTAGTGTAATTATAGTCTTCTTTTTGACGCCAATATCGTTCACAGCGATCAAGATAATAGAAGTAACAAGATAAAACTAAAAATCCTATTACAAACACAGACCAAACTAATGCAAAGTGGATAGACAAATAGTAATATCCAAAGAAATTTAATATAAAACAAGATATGAATAATACAAATGCCACAAAACTCATATTGCGATCAAATCGCAATATGTCTTTATGTGAGTAACGAATAACTAGAAACTGAACTGCTATTAATATTAAGAGTATTATTGGATAAGTTATGCGAATAACAAAGATATTAACTAATGCTATGCGATAAAGAATTATGGAAAGAGAGAGAAGGGTAATCGGCAAATAGGATAATATCGTTGATTTTAATTGGTCGCTTCTGACACGAAGTAAAACGCTGTAAAGAAGGACTATGCACATTAAGCACATCTCTATCAACAAATACAAAACTGAAATAAAAAAAGGATTCTCTGTAAATAGGCGAATTATAAAATATGTTATTGCAACGAAAACCCACCCATAAAAGATGTACAAACAGGAGGGATGTTTGTGAACAATCTCCCAATCTTTAGGAATCCATCGGAATACTAATTTTCCTAATAATATGCCTATTATAAAGGCTATTATTCCTGCAAACAATATAAAATAAGAATTATCATTCCACTTATTTTGAAATTCCCACCCATAATAATTAGATGTTGTAGTCATGTCTTTGAGTGATGTAGCACAAGAATTCCACTGCGAAAGAAAATCAGTTCCAAAAACTTTATGTGTCGGATATCTATCTGGATGGAGTAATAGCGAATTGAGAATATATTTGTAATTGGCATCTATCTCACCTAGCAAGGAGTTAACTTCCGATTCGATTATACTAAATCTTTTTAAGTCAACATCAATCGTGTCTTTCCATTCTTTTAGGTCCGCTAATACGCAGTCTAAATGTTTTAATCCTTGTGTGCGACTTTTTTTAGCTTGGTCGTTTAAGGAATTTGGATTTATATTTGATAATGTTTCTTGTAGCTTTTTGCAACGAGATAAAGACCTGTTGTATGATGTTTCCCACGAACCTATAGGGCGCTTGTTTTTGATAAAGTCCTCACACAAGTTATGGGCATTTTCTGATGCATAAGCATTTCCAAATATATACTGTTCTTGTTGAGAATATAAACTTAATTTAGCAGATGCCATCTCCAACCGAAATTCATGAGCTTGGTGCTTGTAAGCATTACGTACTTTTGAAAATTCGAGAATGGTGCTATTAACATGTTTGGAAAATACCTCTAATTCTGAATTTAACATAATGACAGTCTCATTAATGTCATCACCTTTCAATACCGCTGAGGAGGGTAGGGAATGAAATATGAGTATTATTGTCGGAATAAAAAGACGAAGAAACTTCATGCGAAATAAATTTTGGTTTGAATTATGGTGCTATTTATTTAACAAATTGACATATCCGTAGGCACAGCCCACAAATATTGCTCCTCCAACAATATTTCCCAATGTGGCAGGGATAAAGTTGGTTGTGATAGATTGCCAGATCCCAATATTTGCACCTTCCATTATGCCAAGTGGAATGAAGAACATATTGGCAATAGAGTGTTCATATCCAAGAGCCACAAATGCCATTACGGGTAGCCAGCACCCGAGCATTTTGCCTACAAAGCTACGACTTGAAAGAGCGAGCCACACTGCGAGGCACACACACCAGTTGGCTCCAATTCCTTTTAGAAAAACCATGCTCCATGACATTGAAACTTTAGCCTCGGCAACTTTGATAATTGCACTGTGATAAGGGTCAGTTGCAGTCAGCCCACATTGATATACCAAGAAATATGTAAATGCCAATGCTCCAACGAGGTTGCCAAAATACACTAATGTCCAGTTTTTAATGATAGCCCATGCTCCATAATGTTTCTTCATGTAGGCCGGAATGAGTAGGGCATTGTTGCCGGTAAAGAGTTCGGCACCAAGTAGTACTACCAATATCAATCCTATGGGGAACATGCAACCACTTAGAAGTTTTTGCAATGATGGGTTATTGGCAGTTATTTCGGGAAATCCGAAGCCTATTGTTAATGAAAGAATGCCACCAAATGCAATATATATTCCTGCGAGCATTGCCAAAATGGCAAATTTGCCATAATTGCCACTGCTTAATGCTACCTTATTCTTACCAACGGTTACGGCACTTTCAATAACTTCTTTAGGAGAGTTTACGCTCATAATCTCATAGATTCCAATTATGGTTACAAAGATAGTAAAATGAAGAAGAAAAACAAAGAAAAAGCCCCACAAGGAGTGGAGCTTTAGTTATTGGTTAGTAATTAAATGTCTATCTCTTGCCTTTTTTCTTTTCGAGTTGGCGTTCAATTGCTTCGAGGCAAAGGTCGATTGCTTCCTCAAAAGTGTCGGCTGTTTTAGAAGCTACTATATCGTCGTGTTGAGGCACAGCCACTTTTACTATTGCCTCTTTGTTCATTGCTGTTTCGGGTTTCACTACTTTGAGAGATACATCTACTGTTGAAATCTCCTCGTTTTTACGGGCGAGGCGTTCTGTCTTCTTGTTGATAAACTGTTCGAGTTTTTCAGCGATGTCGAAGTGAATGGCTTTAATTTTTAGTTCCATATTATCCTCCTTTTTTTAATGCACGTGGGTGTGCGAGTTGATAATTAAGTTTTAATTCACGGTATGTTATATGTGTATATACTTGCGTAGATGCAAGCGATTTATGTCCTAATAATTGTTGCACAGCATTGAGGTTGGCTCCATTGTTGAGCATGTCTGATGCGAAAGAGTGTCGCAACACGTGAGGGCTTTGGCGTGAGGAATGAATTCCGGCTTCGGTCAACGTGCGATGTACGATATTGTATATCAACTTACGATACATTGGCTCGCCTGTGGGGCGAGTAAAGAAACGCTCGGGGGTTGTGCCCACGATGTCATCGCGTAATGTTCTGTATATATTTATTGTTTCACGCATTTCATCGCCAAAAGGAATGATTCTTTCTTTATTACGTTTGCCGAGCACTTTTAGTTCGTTACGTGAGCAGTCAACATTTACATCGGTCAAAGTTTCGAGTTCGCTACAGCGCATGCCGGTGGAGTAGAACATAAGCATGATAAGATGATTGCGTGTCGCAATAAAATCATCTTTGTCCCATGTTACATCAAGAATTGCTTTTGTTTCGCTTGGACGGATATAAATGGGGAGCTTTTTTTCGATGCGTGCCAGTTTTAATTCATTGGCAGGGTTTATTGTTACTCCATGATAACGGTTAAGATAGCGATAAAATGCTCTAATCGATTGCACTTTGCGGCGAATTGTGCGTGGGGACATATTAATCGAGGCAAGGTGGGCTACCCACATACGTAAATCGTAGGTCGTAATATTGCAAGGTTCAAAAGTGTCGATTTTCCCATTTGTGGTGAATTCACGCCATTGATTAAGATCATGCTGATATGACGAAACGGTGTGAACCGAAAGATTCAGTTCACACCGCATATATGTCAAAAAAGAACTAATTAGCATGTCTCGTTAAGCTACGATTACGGATCGTTTCCGTTAATCAGTTTCTATAGCTACGAATTTATGCTTTTCTTTTTAATTTTCCAAATAAATTAGAGGAAAAATTTCAATTATTCTTCAACCGAACGTAATTTTTGTACGTAAACAGCTTTCATCATTTTTTTACGATTAGTCACTGATGGTTTTTGGAATGCTTGACGGCTACGGAGTTCTTTCACGATGCCTGTTTTTTCGAATTTACGTTTGAACTTCTTAAGAGCTCTTTCGATGTTTTCGCCTTCTTTTACTTGTACGATGATCATTTTGTTATAATTGTTTTTTGTTATTATTAGCTAAATTTATTAATTGCGTTTTGCGGGCACAAAGTTACATATACTTTTTAATATGTCAAAACTTTTTGCCTCATTTCTTGCAGTTTTTGCAAAAAATGCGATTGAAAAATATTTATGTTAATAATTAAGATGTATAAATATTGGTATATTTCAATCCCCCTTTCTTATAAAGAGTTTATATAGCTGTATTAATAATAATCAAGTCGTAAGATATCGCTTAATAGCAGTGGCGATAAAATCGAGTGCAAAAATAGTAATAATTTACTAAATAGCAATGTGATTTAGATAAAATTGTAAATGAAAGAGGTTAATAGTGAATATAGTTAGAGTGGTCATAGCCTCTGTAGTTACTATGGAATGGATTGATATAATAAAGTGAGCAACCCATGTGGATTGCTCACTTTCTATTTTGATTGAGATGAGAGAAAAACTCTCAATTTTCAATTCTCAACTTTCAATTACTTAATGTATTCTTTAGTTGCTTTAGTGCCTTGAACTTTGATGAAGATACCATTAGAAGGATTAGCAACTTTCACACCTTGGAGATTGTAGTATTCAACAGGTGCGTTTGCGTCTTCAGTTTCAAAGTTTTCTACGCCTGAAGTTGAGTCAACAGCGAAGATGAGTTTTTCAGCAACTGTGCCAGGAACGAAGTGGTAGATGTAAACCGATACATCATCATTAGGAACTACGATGAAGCTACCCATTGCAGCACCAAGACCTGCTTTTTGACCTTCGGTCCATGTAGCAACTGCAGTGCCTTCTTCGTCATAGATAGCGAAGTTAGAACCACGGGTACCGGTTGTACCATCGGTAGTTACAGGCATAATGAAGTATGATTTGCCTTTGAGAGTAAACCAGTCGAAACCTTCAACCGATGCGTTAGCAGTTGTGCAACCGCCGTCGGCAGTAGAGAATGTCCAAGCTTTAACCATATCAGTGTTGCCATCATTCCATGCAAATACTGAACCAGGAGTACCACGAGAACGCATGATGAACGCATTTGACAAGTCGCCATTGTCATCCATAAGAGCGTCGATTTCAGCAACAGTTGCAAATGCTGGTTGAGGACAAGTTGATGTATTGAGAGCTACGCCAGCGATTGCGTTAGTTACTTGAGTATATTCAGTGTCAACAGCACCATTCTTAATCTTAACAACAAGCACTTTAGTACCGCCGTTAGGAACGATGAATGCATAACCACCTTCGCTTGAAAGCATGTTACCACGGATACGGCCCAATTGGTCGAATCGAGCTGGAGTGTAACCTTCGATAGCGCTCAAGTCAATTTTGTAAGTTGATTTGAGGTCGGCAGAGATAACTGCGAAGTTTTGTCCTGAAGCTACGCCAGAGAAACCAGTTGATACGAGGATGTTGCCTGCATCGTCACAACCGATAGCAGTTGAGATAACTTGGCCATAGTATTCAGAAAGAACTGAAGCAGGATCATAGTGGTTAGAAGAACCTGAAGCAGTAACTTCCATAATCTTGTTGTTAGCTTTGTCGTTTACAAGAAGTTTGCCACCTGAAACAGCTGCGAAACGAACATCGCCACCTGCTGCTGTACCTGGAACACTTGAAGTGTTTTGCCAAATTTTTGTAAGACCTTTAGTGTAGGTAGGAGTAGATGGAGCTGAAGCTGCAGTTGCAGTACCACTGATAGTTACTGTTTTAGAAGTAGCGCCAGTTGATGACAATGTGAGAGTTGCATTGTGTGAGCCACCTGCAGTAGGTTTGTAAGTAACTTTGATAGTGCCACCTGAAGTGCCAAGTGATGTGTTGTCAATAGAGAATGCAGCGTCACCAGCAAGAGCAGCAGCGATGTTAGCTGAAAGGTCAGTACCAGTTACTGCGATAGAAGTAGTAGCTGATTCACCAACTTTAGCACTCATTGAAACGCTTGCAGGAGAAACACCGATTGTTGGAGTTTTTGTTGCACCGGCAGGGTCAGTAAGAGTTACTTTAGTAGCGATTTGCACACGGTAAGTTGAAGTAGATTGAACAGCTACATAGCTTTCATGTGTACCAGCACCTTTAGAGAAGTTAGTGTTGAGTTTAAGACGGATTGTACCACCTGTGCGATCGTTCCAACCTGAAAGTTTTTCAACTGTGATAGCTGAAGTTGCACTGTTTACAGAGATATCTGTTGTAAGAGCAGTACCTGTTACTTTCACATCTTTATATATATTAGCAGTAGAACCTACTTCGCCAGCGAGTTCGATGCTTGCAGGGTCACATTTTACACCTGCTTCAACTGATGTACCAGGATTTGCACTTGCAGGGATGCCTACTTTGATTGACCAGTACCAAATACCGATGTTGGCACGACCTGAGTTGTAACCTAACCAGTCATATGAAGAGTGTTGACCATCATCGTCAGCCCAATAGCTGTCATTACAGTCACCATAAGGGTCATGACATACGAAGCAACCTGTACGGCTTACGAAACCACCTTCTGAACCACGATAGTATTGGTTTGTACGGAAACCGAGAATCAAGTGACCACCTGAGTCAAGGGCGATACACAATGGATAAGGACGGCCTGACGCTGCTTCAGAGCAGAATTGGCTCCAAGAAGTTGAAGCTGACCAGCAGTAAGTTGCTGAAGTCGCACCATTGAGGGTGTAGAATGTACCCATACGGCCACCACCAGGAGAGTTAGAACCATTCCACATGTAACCATAACCACCAGGAACGTTTGAACAGCCATTACCATAAGCTAATTCATTGAATGTTTTACTTCCTGCAAGGTTAGTAAACACTGCACTAATTGCGTGAGCATATTTTTGTGTACATGTACCCATTGAACCACCCGAACGACGAGTTGTTGTTTTTTGTGGGAGAAGACCATAGTAACCAAGGTGCATACAAGCCGATGTAGGAGCACATGTTACATAGCCGTGTTTTGTACAGCCATTAACCGCTGGAGAGTCATAAACTTGGCTCAAATAAGGGATATCAAGTTCGCCAATTGTACCTTCAGCAGGTATTGGGCTAGGTTTGATATTAGGATTATCGTTAGGGTCAGAAATACGTCCACCGAAAACTTCTTCATTATCAAATTTAATCATTGATTTGTCAGAAATAGACGCTGCCATTGGAGTGATACCTGCACGAAGATCTTTAACTGCAAGACCGCGTTTTGCACCTGTTTTGTAAGGAATCAAAAGTTGGTTGTCAGATGTGAGGATAGCGTCAACAGGGAGGTTGTCAGAAGCGTTAACGAGAGTGATTTCGTTAGAACCATCAAAGTTGATACGTTTGATAGAACTGTTTTTGATTTCGAATTCGTTTACGCGTTCTTGGCGAGTGATAATCAATTCAGATGAGTTGTTAGCCCAATTAACTGATTCTGCTTTGCCGAGGTCAAATACGCGTTCTGAAGCGTTTTCGCGAACAAATACACCGCCATTTGCAGTTTGGATAGCCATTTTAGAACCGTCAGGTGACCATGTTGCACGGTAACCATCGATTATAGGAAGAGTTTTTTTAGCACCAGTAGCTACGTTGATGATAAAAGATTGACCTTCGATGTTGCTATAAACTACTTGAGTACCGTCAGGAGAAATGTTAGCGATGTTAGTGTAGAAACCGAGGTCGAATGCTTTACGGGTGTTGCCTTTGCGAATGATAAGGCTGTTGCCCATAGTGTAAGCCATTGTACCATCGTTAGCAAATGATACTTGACCACATTCCCATACATAGTCTTCAAGAACAGTAACTGCACCAGTTGTTACGTCAAGAACAGCAGGAGCTTGGTAGTCGTGAGCGTCGAAGCTCTTGAACCCAAGATATTTGCCATCTTTGCTCAAGTTGGTGTAGAGACCACAGTTGTTAGCTCTCAAAATAGAAGTCAATGTGTTGTTTTTGAGAGTGTAAATTTCAGAATAACGGTTGTTGGTAACAATGATACCATTAGCCGATTCCATTGGTGTGCGGATAAACCCCATATCACCTACTTCGTACATGTCGATTGCAGCCGAAGCTCCAAACGAAGTCATTAAGACTGCTGCAACTACAGCTTTCTTAATTGTTGAAAATTTAGTAAAGATGTTCATAAGTTAATTATTAGATTTAAAAAAATTCTTGTTCTTTGGCTATATGTATGGTAGTTACATATTTAAGGTATAATCGAGACAAAGTTAGAGAAAATATTTATATTTTTGAGATTATTTGATGTTTTTTTTAGTGTTAAAAGTGTGAAAACATTGAAAATGTGTCTTTTTTGTAAAAAAAATGCATCTTTGTGGCTGAAAAAAGCGGTGTGTCATCTTCTTGACACACCGCTTTTGAGATTTTATGAGATATTTTCTATTAATAGAATTTTTTGATACCCATAATTTCGCGCACTTCGCTCAATGTTTTTGTTGCGCGTTCACGAGCACGATCGGCGCCTTGCTTAATTACGCGAGCCAATAGGGTATCATCGTTTTGAATATCGAGGATGCGTTCGCGAATGGGGAGCGTTACTTTTATGATGTCTTCGGCGAGTTGTTTTTTTAAGTCGCCATAGCGAATAGAACAATCGGCATATGCATCGCGATATTGTTGGATTATTTCGGGTGCTGAAGTGAGTTCCATGAGGGTGAATAGATTTTCTACAGGTTGTGAAACTGGAGAGTTTGGCTCTTTTGGGCCCTCATCGGTAACTGCACGCATTACTTTTTTACGAAGCACTTTTTCTTCATCGATAAGATAGATGCAGTTGCCCTCGCTTTTGCCCATTTTGCCCGAGCCATCAAGACCGGGAACTTTAACTGCATTGCCTCCGAAGTTGAAATTTTCGGGTTCGGGGAAAAGGTCAACACCATAGAATGAGTTGAAACGGCGAGCAAAACGGCGAGTTAATTCTAAGTGTTGTTCTTGATCCTTACCTACGGGCACCTTGTTGGCTTTTTGAATTAAGATGTCAACAGCCATGAGGGTGGGGTAGGTCAATAAACCTGCATTTACACGTTTGTTTGATTCGTTGCCTATGATTTCCTTTTCGATTTCTCCTTCTTCTTTGTCTGACTTGATACCGAGAGCCTTGCGAGCCTTGTCCTTAAACGACGCAGTACGCATCAATTCACCTATACCTACGTGCATATTGAGCAAGAGGTATAGCTCTGAAATTTCAGGGACATCGCTTTGAACGAAGATTGTAGCCTTGTCGGGGTCAACACCTGCAGCAAGGTATTCAGCGATGATATTTTTTACATTTGTATGAAGAGTCTTTGGGTCGGGGTGAGTGGTCAATGCGTGAAGGTCGGCAATGAAGAAAAGAGAATCATAGTCCTCTTGCATCTTGACAAATTTGCTTAGAGCTCCATAGTAGTTACCTAAGTGGAGATTACCTGTGGCACGAATCCCGCTCAATACGATTTCTTTCATAATATATTATAATGTGTATATATGTTTTTTATTTATTGATTGCAAAGGTAATGATTTTTGTTGAATTAATCGACTTTGTCAATGGGGATTTGACGTTTGAATACTTCCTTAAACGAAATGAGTGATTCGGTTCGCGAAAGACCCAAATGTTGTAACTTTTCGTGAATGATGTGGAGCAAATGGTCGTTGTTGCGAGCATAGAGCTTGATAAACATGTCGTATTGCCCTGTAGTAAAATGACATTCTACTACTTCGGGAATCTTTTTAAGTTCTTCAACCACATGCTTGAATTGAGATGGGTCTTTTAAGAAGAATCCTATGTAAGCACATGTGTCGTAACCTACCGTTGATGGGTCGATGAGTGTTTCAGAACCATTGATGACACCCATTGATGCGAGTTTTTGAATGCGTTGATGAATCGCTGCTCCCGATACATCGCATGCACGAGCGATTTCGAGATATGGTTTGCGAGCGTTTACGGCAAGCATTTGCAGAATTTTAATATCAAGCGAGTCTAATTGAACCTGTGTCATAGTTGTTGTTTTTTAATTTTATGTAGCAAAGTTATGAAATAGTTTCAATTTATAAGTGTCGTTTTTGAAGTATTTTTTTTGAAATGTGTTATTTTTGCAAGTAAAATTAGATAAATGAAAGAAATTAGACTCAAAAATGTGCGATTTTGCCAACAAGCAATAACAGAGGTGAAAGAATGGTATTTTAATTCATTTCCGCCCGAAGAGCGAAGGGTGTGGAATGATATAGAGCGATTGTTGACAATTGATGACTCTCCATATAATATTGATGTAATATTGTGTGGCGACGAGTTTGTTGGGTTTATTTCGTGGTGGCAATTTGCCGACTTTTGCTATGTGGAGCATTTTGCGGTAGAGCCGATATGCCGAGGGTATGGAATAGGAGCGGGTGCTATTTCGAGGTTTGTTGAAAGTCGGACGATGCCCGTTGTTCTTGAAGTGGAGCTTCCCAAGAGTGGCGAAATGGCTCGACGTCGTATTCAATTTTATTCACGAAATGGTTTTGTTGCACATGCCGACTTTGAGTATATCCAACCATCATACGGAAAGGGATTGCCCCCTGTGCGGTTGATGTTGATGACAGCAAGGGCTTCTGTTGATGTGGATTTAGAATACATGTCTCGACAACTTCACAAAGTGGTCTATGGAGTGAATTGTTGATTATTTGCGATGATTGTGAGCAAAATAAGATTGATTTTTGTTAAAATTGTGGTACTTTTGCAGTTGTAAATTAAGATAACAAATGAAGAAGTTTTTGTATATCCTTGTAGTTGTTGCATCATTTATAATATCGGGGTGTGGCAATAAGTCGGAATCTACAGCCGACAAACTAACAATAACGGTAAGTCTTGAACCACAAAAATATTTTCTTGATAAGATAGTAGGTGATAAGATAAATGTGGAGTGTTTATTAAAAAATGGAGCAAACCCTGAAAATTATGAGCCTGCAATGAATGACCTCATGACGCTTCAGCGTAGTGTGGCTTATGTTAAAATGGGTAATGTGGGATTTGAGAAGGTGTTGGTTGATAGACTTTCTCAAAATAACAAAACACTTCCGGTGTATGACTCTTCGCATGAAATAGATTATATAATGGGAACGCACGATTGTTGCGAGCAGCATAACCACAGTCATGAGCATGGCGAGGACTGTGTTGAAGAGTGTCATCATTCATCAGCCGACCCTCATACTTGGACTTCAGTGAAAAATGCAAAGAAAATAGCACGCAATATGCTTGATGTTGTGCTTAAAGTAGATTCGGCAAATGCTGACTATTATAATGATAACTATGGTAGATTGATGGTTTCGCTCGATTCTCTTGATGATTATGCCACGAAAAAGTTGGCGTCGCACAAAGGAGAAGCCTTTCTTGTATGGCACCCTTCGTTGAGTTATTTTGCTCGCGATTATGGGTTAGAACAAATCACTATAGGACAAATAGGGAAAGAATTGTCGGCAAAGCAACTTCAAGAGCAGATTGATGATGCTCGTAATCATAATGCACGGGTGTTTTTCTTTCAAAAGGAGTTTGATTCGCAACAGGCATCGGTGCTTAACAGTCAAGTGGGAGCCGAAATGATAACTATAAATCCGTTGAGCTATGAATGGGAAGCCGAAATTAGACGCATCGTCGATGCGATTGCCTCAAAATAAAATGATTGAGCTTGACTCTGTGGCGATGCAATGGGATAACCATGTGGCGTTGCAGAATGTGAATATTTCAATCAACGAGGGGGATTTTGTGGCTATTACCGGGCCGAATGGTGGCGGTAAAACCACATTGTTGCGTTTGATTTTGCGTTTAATCAAGCCTACAAGTGGCAAAGTGATTTATCGAAGTGGTGGTCAGGAGGTAGATAATTTAGAGATTGGTTATTTGCCTCAAAAAAATCAAATTGATAGCCGTTTTCCAATAACAGTAGAGGAGGTAGTTGCTCTTGGACTTATGTCGCAAAAAGGTTTGTCGAAGCAAGAACGAAGCGAAAGAGTGGCTCAAACTATAGCTCTAATGGGACTTGAACAGCAGTCTAAACGCTTAATAGGGGAGCTGTCGGGGGGGCAGTTGCAACGCACTTTGCTTGGTCGTGCCATGGTGTCGAATCCTCGTGTGCTTGTTCTTGATGAACCATTGAGCTATGTCGATAAGGCATTTGAAGGTAGATTGTATGAAATCGTAGCACAATTGTCGCAGCGTGCAACAATAATTCTTGTGTCGCACGAAATGACTCGCATAGCCACAATGGCTAATCGACATATAATCATCGATCGCACGCTTCATGAATGTAGTGCTGAGCATCATTACGTGACTACCGAATGTAATTAGATATTGAAAAATGATTTCAGATCCAAGGTTTAATAGGTTAAGATTGTTGCTCGGCGATGATGTGCTGAGTCGAGTGATGGCAAAACGAGTAATTGTGTTTGGGATTGGAGGAGTTGGAAGCTGGTGTGCTGAGTCGTTGGTGCGTTCGGGAATCTCAGATATTACATTGGTTGACGCCGATAGGGTGTGTGTTACTAATATCAACCGACAATTATTGGCAACTACATCGGCTGTCGATGGTGTAAAAGTTGATGTAATGAAACGTCGGTTACTCGATATTAATCCCCGTGCTCGCGTTACGGCTCTTGAAAGGCGATATGACGAATCTACTGCCAATGAATTTAATCTTAATGACTACGATTATGTGATTGATGCTATCGATTCGCTTTCAGATAAAGCATTGCTGATATTGAACGCTTGTAATTCCACGGCAAAGTTGTTTGCGTCGATGGGGGCGGCTTTGAAAACCGACACGTCGCGAATTTCTACGGCTGAGTTTTGGAAAGTTCAAGGGTGTCCGTTGGCGGCATCGTTGCGACGACGATTTAAGAAAAATAAAACTTTACCCTCGCGTAAATTTCAGTGTGTGTATAGCGATGAGGTATTCTCCAATCGAGGTGTAACCATTGACAATGACGGAGCAATGACCTACGGAAAGGTGGCAATCAATGGTACACTATGTCACACTACGGCTATTTTTGGACTAAAACTTGCCGAACTTGTAATTAACGACGTGTTAAAAGCTAAGTAATTATAATTGGATATAAAGACTTCGGAAAATTAGGTGCTAAAGTCATAATAATAGTTCCTTGGGAATATTTTTATTAGAAAATTGCAATATTTTTTCAAAAACTCTTGCACAGATAAAAAAAAGTTTCTATCTTTGCACTCGCAAAAGCCAATAAGGCGAAAGCATCGGGGTGTAGCGCAGTCCGGTTAGCGCACCTGCTTTGGGAGCAGGGGGTCCCAGGTTCGAATCCTGGTACCCCGACAAAAAAGAGAATCGCAAACGCGGTTCTCTTTTTTTGTTACAATGAAGGACTATTCACAGGATAAAATTTCGGTTGTTATTTTATTTGCGATAATATTTGACATGAAGTAACTCTGAATAAATTGCCAAGCTCCATGACTGTTGATGCAATTTTTGCTTCAATGCATAATAAATCTAATTTACGATTAATTTCATCGACTTGAAGAGAATTAATAGCTTGTGGAATAAATAGTGCTTTCAAACATTTTACGGCTTCGTCAATTTTACGTTCGTTAGGTTAATTCTTGTGATTCATATCTACATTCATGATTAAAATAAATTATACAAATATTGTAAATAAAACACATAAATATGTTAAGTTATTTATTGTTTTAATAAAAATGGGTTGTATAATGACGCAAAAGATATGAAAGTCAAAGAGGAATAATGTTATTTGTGGCGTTGAAAATAAGATTTTAAGAATATATGCTCGATTAGCTTAAAAGGTGAGGAAAATGTGATGTAGAAAAGATTTTTTGAAAATGATGAGAAAATATTTGTTTTATATCACGAAAGTTTTCTATATTCGCAGTGTGATTTTGTGAGCAACAAGATTGCAAACAACTAAACAATATTAATAACAGATTATAAAAGAACGCTAAGTATATGATTTTCAATTTTAGATTAGTTTCAGATGAAGTTGAAAACTTCAAGAGAGAGATTAAAATAGATGCAGATTACACATTCCTCGATTTGAAGAATGCAATATGTGATGCTGTTGGGTATGACAAAAATCAGTTATGCTCGTTTTTCCTTTGTGATGATAGCTGGGAAAAGGAAACAGAAATTACACTCGAAGATATGGGAACAAGTTCAGATGAAGATGTGTGGTTGATGGAAGATACTATCCTCAGTGATTACATCGAAGATGAGGGGCAACGATTGATATTTATGTTTGACTATATGACTGAGCGTTCATTCTTCCTTGAAATGAAAGAAATGATACCTCACAAAAAGTTGAAAGATCCTTTGTGTACTTTGTCGTTGGGCAAAGCTCCGGTGCAGTTGATGGACCTCAAGGAATTTGAAGCGAAAATCGATGCTAAATTGGCTGCGACGAGTGTCGATGATATCGATGAAGAATTTTATGGCTCTGATGAGTTTAATGAAGACGAATTTGAAGCAGAAGGCTTTGAAGAAATGTCGTTTGATGATTAATGATTATATAGTGAAAAATATATAATGTGAGGCTGTTCCCGTAGCATCGTATGGTGTTACGGGATTTATTTTTATAAATAAGGCTGAAATGATTATAAAAAGAGCGTTCTCGCAATTGAGAACGCTCTTGGTGCATGTTTTTATAGATTTTATAGAGTTGAGAGATTATTTTACTTCTTCAAAATCTACATCGGTTACAGTGTCATCACCGCCTGCATTAGGATTAGCACCAGGTTGGCCACCTGCAAATGGGTTAGCACCAGGTTGACCACCTGCTTGTTGTTGTGCATTGATGATGTCTTGTTGGATTTGTCCAAACACTGTCTCGATTTCTTTGATAGCTGCGTCGATAGCAGGAATGTCTTGAGCTTTGTGAGCATCTTTAAGTTTAGCTACAGCAGCTTCAATAGGAGCTTTTTTGTCGGCAGGAATCTTATCGCCAAGTTCGCTCATTTGCTTTTCGGTTTGGAAGATGATAGCGTCGGCTTGGTTGAGTTTGTCGATGCGTTCTTTTTCTTTGGCGTCGGCAGCTGCATTAGCTTCAGCTTCTTCTTTCATGCGTTTGATTTCGGCATCAGTCAAGCCACTTGAAGCTTCGATGCGAATACTTTGTTGCTTGCCGGTTGCTTTATCCTTAGCCGAAACGTTAAGAATTCCGTTGGCGTCGATTTCAAATGTAACTTCGATTTGAGGAATGCCACGAGGAGCAGGAGCGATGCCATCGAGGTGGAAGCGACCGAGAGTTTTGTCGTCTTTAGCCATTGGGCGTTCACCTTGGAGTACGTGGATTTCTACTGAAGGTTGATTGTCGGCTGCAGTAGAGAATGTTTCGCTCTTACGAGTAGGGATTGTTGTATTAGCTTCGATGAGTTTTGTCATCACTCCACCGAGAGTTTCGATACCTACTGACAAGGGAACAACGTCGAGAAGAAGCACATCTTTAACTTCGCCTGAAAGTACACCACCTTGGATTGCGGCACCTACGGCAACTACTTCGTCGGGGTTAACACCTTTAGAAGGAGCTTTGCCGAAGAAACGTTCAACGATTTGTTGGATTGCAGGAATACGAGTAGAACCACCTACAAGAATAACTTCGTCAATATCGCTTGCTGAAAGACCAGCATCGCGAAGAGCTTGTTCGCAAGGTTTGATAGTTGCTTGAATAAGGCTATCGGCGAGTTGTTCGAATTTAGCACGTGAAAGGGTTTTTACCAAGTGTTTGGGAATACCGTTCACAGGCATGATGTAAGGAAGGTTGATTTCTGTAGAAGTTGTGCTTGAAAGCTCGATTTTAGCTTTTTCGGCAGCTTCTTTGAGACGTTGGAGTGCCATAGGATCTTGACGGAGGTCAACACCTTCATCGTTGAGGAACTCTTGAGCTAACCAGTCGATGATTACGTGGTCGAAGTCGTCACCACCGAGGTGAGTATCGCCATTTGTAGATTTTACTTCAAATACGCCATCGCCGAGTTCAAGGATAGAGATATCGAATGTACCACCACCAAGGTCGAATACAGCGATTTTTTGGTCTTTGTCGATTTTGTCAAGACCGTATGCGAGAGCTGCTGCAGTAGGTTCGTTTACGATACGTTTAACGGTAAGACCTGCGATTTCACCGGCTTCTTTAGTTGCTTGACGTTGAGAATCGTTAAAATAAGCAGGAACAGTAATAACGGCTTCGGTAACTGATTGTCCGAGGTAATCTTCGGCAGTCTTTTTCATTTTTTGAAGAATCATAGCCGAGATTTCTTGTGGAGTATATTCGCGACCGTCGATGTCAACGCGAGGAGTATTGTTGTCGCCACGCACTACCTTATAAGGAATGCGGTCAACTTCTTTAGCAACTTGATCGTAAGATTCGCCCATGAAACGCTTGATAGAGTAGATAGTGCGTTTTGGGTTTGTGATAGCTTGACGTTTAGCAGGGTCGCCTACTTTGCGTTCGCCACCGTCAACAAATGCTACTACTGAAGGAGTAGTGTTGCGACCTTCGCTGTTAGGGATAACAACAGGGTCGTTACCTTCAAGAACAGCTACACATGAGTTGGTAGTACCTAAGTCAATACCGATAATTTTTCCCATAATTTCTGAGTTTTTATTTGTTTTTGTTGTTAAATTCTTGTTTTGTTATCGATGTCGCCACGAGGGCGTCATCTTCGACTCTCAAATAAAACAAATCTTGTGCCAAAAAGGTTTATTTGTGTGTAATGTGTTGATTTGTAGTGGGTAATGTAGTGTTTTGCTGTTTTGAAGAATGTGACAAAACGACTGACAAGGTGGCTGACAGGGTGACAAAATGAGAGGAGAAATAAGGATTGCGAGAGCGTAGTTAGGCAATGTGTAGGTGGAATAAATATATATAAATATATGAGTTGTTATTCAAATAAAATTGCTATATTTGCGATGAATATATGTGGGAAAGGGTGGATTGTGCCTTTTTCTTGCAAGTATTTGTGTGATAACTAACAATAAATTAACCTCATAAATCAATTTATTATGAATATTTCTCATATTGAACACGTGGGTATTGCAGTTCCAAGTTTGGACGAGGCAATTCCTTTCTACGAAAAAATTCTTGGTCTAAAGTGTTTCGCTATCGAAGAGGTGGCTGACCAAAAAGTGCGTACAGCATTCTTCCAAGTAGGTCAAACAAAAATCGAACTTCTTGAAGGTACAAGCGAAGACAGTGCTATCTCAAAATTTATTGAAAAGAATGGCGGTCGTGGCGGTATCCAACACCTCGCTTTTGCTATGGCTGATGGCGTTGCTAATGCTCTTGCTGAGGCAGAAGAAAAAGGTTGTGCTCTTATCGACAAAGCTCCTCGCAAAGGTGCTGAAGGTCTTAACATCGCATTCCTTCACCCAAAATCAACTTGTGGTGCATTGATTGAACTTTGCGAAGATCCTAATAAGTAATCAATTTCAATTAAATACAAAGTAATGAGTAATCAACTTGCTAAAGTACAAGAGCTTATCGCATTGCGAAACGAAGCTCGTTTGGGTGGTGGTGAAAAAGCTATCCAAAAACAACACGAAAGAGGCAAATATACAGCACGCGAGCGTATCGCACAATTGCTCGATGAAGGTTCTTTCGAAGAATTAGATATGTTTGTAAAACATCGTTGTACTAACTTCGGTCAAGAAAAGAAAAGCTATCTTGGTGATGGTGTTGTAACCGGTTATGGTACAATCGATGGTCGTTTGGTATATGTTTTTGCACAAGACTTCACTGTGTTTGGTGGTTCTTTGTCAGAAACAATGGCATTGAAAATCTGTAAAGTGATGGATATGGCAATGAAGATGGGAGCTCCCGTTATCGGTCTTAACGACTCGGGTGGTGCTCGTATTCAAGAAGGTATCAACGCACTTGCCGGTTATGCCGAAATTTTCCAACGCAATATTATGGCATCGGGTGTAATTCCTCAAATCTCAGGTATTCTTGGTCCATGTGCCGGTGGTGCTGTGTATTCTCCAGCATTGACCGACTTCACTATTATGACAAAAGGTATCTCTTATATGTTCCTTACCGGTCCAAAGGTAGTGAAAACAGTAACCGGCGAAGATGTTACACAAGATGCTCTTGGTGGTGCTGAAGTTCATTCATCAAAGAGTGGTGTGGCTCACTTTGCGGCTGAAGATGGAGAAGAAGCATTGAAGATAATTCGCAAACTTTTCAGCTATATTCCACAAAACAATCTCGAAGAAGCTCCATTGCAACCATGTGATGATCCAATCGATCGTTTAGAAGACTCGTTGAATGACATTATCCCTGATTCAGCCAACAAACCTTACGACATGTATGAAGTGATTGGTGCTATCATCGACAATGGCGAATTCCTTGAAGTTCAACGCGACTATGCAAAGAACCTTATTGTAGGTTTCGCTCGTTTCAATGGTCAAGCAGTAGGTATCGTTGCAAACCAACCAAAATTCTTGGCAGGTGTGCTTGATAGCAATGCTTCACGTAAGGGTGCTCGTTTTGTTCGTTTCTGCGATGCATTCAATATTCCTTTGGTTACTCTTGTTGACGTGCCAGGCTTCCTTCCAGGTACCGGTCAAGAATACAATGGTGTAATCCTTCATGGTGCAAAACTTCTTTATGCTTACGGCGAAGCAACAGTGCCAAAAGTGACAGTAACATTGCGTAAGAGCTATGGTGGTAGCCACATTGTGATGAGTTGTAAACAACTTCGTGGCGATATGAACTACGCATGGCCTACTGCCGAAATCGCAGTTATGGGTGGTGCCGGAGCTGTTGAGGTGCTTTATGCTCGAGAAGCTAAAGAATCAGAAAATCCAGCACAAGTTCTTGCTGAAAAAGAACAAGAATATAACAAATTGTTCTGCAATCCTTACAATGCAGCTAAATATGGCTACATTGATGATGTTATCGAACCACGCAACACTCGTTTCCGTGTGATTCGTGCATTGCAACAACTTGCAACCAAAAAAGTTACCAACCCTGCTAAAAAGCACGGTAATATACCTCTATAATCGACGACATTGTAAGATTTATGAAAAAGAAATTATTATTAATGCTCGTTGCCCTAATGGCAATCTCAACAGCGGCTTATGCTCAAGGTCGCAAAGGGTTGTGCATTAATGAGGTGATGGTGCAAAACGATTCGAGCGTAGTTGATGACTATGGTTTGCACCATGGTTGGATTGAGTTGTATAACTCCACTCACGCTCCAATGGAAATTTCAAGTGTATATCTCACCAATGACAGCACAAAGCCTACGCTTTATCCTGTTCCACTTGGTGATGTGAATACTGAAATTCCTGCACTTCAACATGTGTTGTTTTGGGCTGATGCAGAGCCAAATAAAGGAACATTCCACATCAGTTTCAAAATTAATCCCGGTGAAACAATCTACATTTTTGACGCAGACCAAAAAACAATTCTCGACAAAGTAACTATTCCAACCGATCTTGCATCAAATACAACTTTTGCACGCAAGGTCGATGGTAAAGGTGGCATTTGTCAAGATGCATGGGAAGTGCGTGACGGTGGCGAAAAATATATTACTCCAAGCAGTAATAATATTATCGAAGATACCAACACAAAGGTAGAGAGTTTTAGAATCCTTGATGGAAATGGTATTGTGCTAACATTGATGGCAATGGGTATTGTCTTTTGTGCATTGTTGGTGTTGTGTTTGTGCTTCTATGCTATTAGCAAAGTCGGTTCGATAGTTTCATTGTTCAATAAAATGCGTTCTCATGGTGTTGAACCAAAAACTATTGCCGATGCAGAAACTCTTACACATGATTCAGGTGAAGAAATTGCTGCTATTGTAATGGCACTTCATGAACATCTCAATGCTCACGATCAAGAGAATACTATTCTCACTATCAATAAAGTGAAGAAGGCATACTCTCCTTGGAGTTCTAAAATTTATGGATTGCGCGAGATTCCTCGTCGTTAATCGTTTATTGCTAACCAAATAATTAAATTTACCACAATGAAAGAATATAAATATAAAATCAATGGTAACACCTATAAGGTAGCCGTAGGCGATATTGACAACGGTATTGCCCAAGTAGAAGTAAATGGCACACCTTATAAAGTGGAACTCGAAAAGAAAGAATCAGTAAAAGTAGTTTCTGCGCCACGTCCATCAGCAGCACCACGTACACAAGGTGGTGAAAAAGTAATCGCTAAACCAGCTACTGTTGTAGCCGGAGGTCATCAAGTGAAAGCTCCACTTCCCGGCGTTGTTGTGTCAATTGCAGCAAAAGTAGGTGATATGGTAAAAGCATCTGATACAGTTGTTGTATTGGAAGCTATGAAGATGGAAAATGCTATCCACGCAGGTCGTGATGGTAAAGTCGTTGCTATTAATGTAAATCCTGGAGATTCAGTGCTTGAAGGTGCTGCTCTTATTACTCTTGAATAAATAAACTTAATATGGGACAATCTTTAAGCGAATTTATGGCAGGAAACTTGCAGACCTTCTGGGAAATGACAGGTTTCTACAATGCTACATGGCAACATTTTGTAATGCTTGCCGTAGGTATGTTCTTCCTCTATCTTGCCATAAAGAAAAATTTTGAACCAATGTTGCTTGTGCCAATCGGTTTTGGTATCCTCATTGGTAATATCCCTTTTGCGTCCGGTATGGAAGTCGGAATTTATGAAGAGGGAACTGTATTGAACATTCTTTATAATGGAGTAAGTGCCGGTTGGTATCCTCCATTGGTATTCCTTGGGATTGGAGCGATGACCGACTTTACTGCGTTGATTGCTAATCCCAAGTTGATGCTTGTGGGAGCAGCAGCTCAATTTGGTATTTTTGGAGCATATATGGTTGCTTTGGCTCTTGGATTTGCACCCGACCAAGCAGGTGCTATCGCTATTATCGGTGGTGCTGACGGTCCTACTGCAATCTTCGTGTCATCTAAACTAGCTCCTAACTTGATGGGTGCAATTGCAGTGTCGGCTTATTCATATATGGCACTTGTGCCTGTGATTCAGCCACCATTGATGCGCTTGTTTACAACTAAGAAAGAACGTCTAATTAAGATGAAACCGGCTCGTGCGGTGTCGCAAAACGAAAAAATCATCTTCCCAATTGTGGGCTTGTTGTTGACATGTTTCGTTGTGCCTTCTGCACTTCCATTGTTGGGTATGTTGTTCTTTGGTAACTTGTTGCGTGAATGTGGTGTAACAACACGCCTTGCAAAAACTGCAAGTAACGCGTTGACCGACATCGTAACAATTCTCCTTGGTATGACAGTTGGTGCTTCAACTCAAGCATCTGAATTCTTGACAATAGAAACAATTGGTATCTTCTTCCTTGGTTTCATGGCATTTATCATTGCATCTTCATCGGGCGTATTGTTTGTGAAATTGTTCAACCTTGTATTGCCAAAAGACAAAAAACTCAATCCGCTTATTGGAAATGCAGGTGTATCGGCGGTGCCAATGTCGGCTCGTATCTCGAACAACCTCGGACTCGAATATGATCCATCTAACTACTTGTTGATGCATGCTATGGGTCCTAACGTTGCAGGTGTAATCGGTTCGGCAACTGCAGCAGGTGTGCTTCTTGCGTTCCTCGGATAATCTAAAGTGATTATATTTTATTAAAGTGGGCATGTGAGTCGTGCCCACTTTTTGTGTTTTTAAGCATAGTAAAAAGTAGAATAAAAGCGAATTTCTTTGCTGAAATTTTTGTATTTTTGCAGTTGAAAATGGATGGCGATTTATTGATAAAGAAGTGCCTTAAATTAGTGTTTAATTAACCTTAAATCGGGGCTGTTGCTAAAAATCCATTAATGACTTAATACATTTTATTTTAATAAAACAATGATTACTGCAATTATAGCAATCTTTGTTCTTGGTTATGCGTGCATAGCTATGGAACATAAATTGAAAATTGACAAAGCAGCCACTGCGTTGGTTATGTTTGGGCTTATATGGTCGGTATATTCGATATTTTCGGGAAGTGGAAATGTTGGGGCAGAACTGTTAGAACATATAGGGAGTACCTGTGAGACATTGGTATTTCTTATTGGAGCTATGACTATTGTTGATTTAATTGACTCCCATGGCGGTTTTTATGTAATAACAAGGCATATTACCACTCGCAGAAAACTTATGTTGTTGTGGTTAATTGCAGTTATAACATTTTTTATGTCGGCAGTGTTGGATAATATGACCACTACTATAGTGATGGTGATGATGCTTCGCCGATTGATTCAAGATAAAACCGATAGGTGGCTTTTTTCAGGAATTATAATACTTGCAGCGAATAGTGGTGGGGCATGGTCGCCTATTGGAGATGTTACAACCATTATGTTGTGGATGCGAGGAAATGTTACAACAGTTCCGTTGGTGGTATATTTGATTTTGCCATGTTTGGTGTCATTGCTAATACCACTATTGATAGTTTCTTTTAGATTTAGAAAGGATAAAGAAAATAAATTTTCATCTCAACCATTGGAATTACGATTACCACCGGGCGTTGGACAACGTTTTAGCCGTGGAATTTTTAATGTAGGTGTGTTAGGCTTGCTCTCTGTCCCGGTAATAAAAACATTGACCGGATTGCCTCCATACGTGGCAATAATGATGGTGCTTGGAGTTCTTTGGGTTATAACCGAAATTGTATATGGTCGTAAACGTGAATTGGAAGAAGAGAATAAAAACCGAGTATCAAAGGTGTTAGAACATATTGATATGCCCACGATATTGTTTTTCTTGGGGATATTGATGTCGGTGGCAGGATTGCAAAGTGCCGGAATTCTTGGTTCGTTAGCAACATACCTTGATGAAAATGTGCATGAAGTGTTTACAATAGCGTCATCGGTAGGAATCTTATCTTCAATAGTTGATAATGTTCCATTGGTGGCAGGTTGTATGGGAATGTATCCAATTGCAACACCTGAAATGATTGCTATAAGTGCTGATCCGGTTTATGCACAAGCATTTGCTACCGACGGATTGTTTTGGCTGTTGCTCACATATTGTGCCGGTGTTGGAGGCAGTATATTAATAATCGGTTCGGCTGCCGGTGTGATAGCAATGGGGCTGGAGAAAATCAGTTTCTTTTGGTATCTTAAAAATGTATCTTTGTTGGCATTGCTTGGTTATGTAGCCGGTGTCGCCGTGGTATATTTAGAATCATTATTGTTTGCGTTATGATTCAATTTAAGATGATATAAATATAAGAATGTGGACGTTAATTAGGAATGTCCACATTTTTTTATGATTTTTTGAACTAAAAATATATCTTTGTTGTTAATAAGATGTAATGAGGTGTGAAAGCCTGCGTAAATTGTCATGTTTTTATAAAAATACGTGCTTATGATAACCAAAGAAGTAATAAAGGAAGTTTATAGGAAGTATCGCAAGAAGCCTAAAAGCATCGATTGCTTGCAGGTGGGATTGTTGTTTGATGCAGTAGGCGAAACTCATGGCATTGAGATTGTTGATGATAAAATCGTGATAAATAGCATTGAGCCCACATCGTTGTTTCATAAAATAGCATTATCAAGAGTTCATGGGATTGTGAATTTTGAAAAAACTATAGCTATAGTGTTTCATTCATCGATACTTTTTCTTGATAAGTATGAGCCGGAACAAAATGTACACATAAAGCCACAACCACAAACCTTTATGGAAAAAATCAAAAAGATGCTTGGCAGGTGGTAATGTGCTATAAAAAGTGATATAAATATGCGTTAATTCGATGAAATGTTGTAACTTTACACAAAATTTCATCAAATAGGGGTTATTGTGCAAATGCAGTAAATAGATGTTTGTAAATATCCCTAAAAATAAAACGTTTTATTATTTCAATACACAGATATGTTTAGAAGTAAAACTTGCGGAGAGCTCCGCATAAGTGATGCCGGGACAAAAGTAACACTTGCCGGTTGGGTGCAACGTGCACGCAAAATGGGTGGAATGACCTTTGTTGATATGCGTGATAGATATGGTGTAACACAAGTTGTTTTTAACAATGAAACTAATGCAACTCTATGTGAAGCAGCCAACCATCTTGGTCGCGAATTTGTGATTCAAGTAACCGGAACAGTGGCAGAGCGTTCAAGTAAAAATGCTAATTTGCCCACAGGAGATATTGAGATAATCGCGACCGATTTGAAGGTGTTAAATAAATCGGAAGTTCCTCCATTTACAATCGAAGATGATACCGATGGAGGTGATGACTTGCGAATGAAATATAGATATTTGGATTTACGCCGTCCTGCAGTGCGTCGCAATCTTGAATTGCGTCATAAGATGGCATTTGAGATTCGTCGTTATCTTGATGAAAAAGGATTTATTGAAGTAGAAACACCGGTGTTGATAAAATCGACACCCGAAGGAGCTCGCGACTTTGTGGTGCCTTCACGTATGAATCCGGGAGAATTTTATGCGTTGCCACAGTCGCCACAAACATTCAAACAATTGTTGATGGTTAGTGGCTTTGACCGTTATTTCCAAATTGTAAAATGTTTCCGTGATGAAGATCTTCGTGCCGATCGTCAACCCGAATTTACTCAAATCGACTGTGAAATGTCGTTTGTGGAGCAAGAAGATGTGCTTCAAATGTTTGAAGGATTGGTAAAACATATTTTCAAATATGTAAAAGATATAGATTTTGTTGACCCATTCCCACGAATGACATGGGCTGATGCAATGAAATATTATGGTTGCGATAAGCCTGATACCCGTTTTGAAATGAAGTTTGTTGAAATCAAAGATTTAACAATGGGTAAGGGCTTTGCAGTGCTTGATGATGCTGAATATGTGGGTGCTATTTGTGCTCCGGGTTGTGCTTCTTACACTCGCAAGCAACTCGACCAATTGACCGACTTTGTGAAACGTCCACAAATCGGGGCAAATGGTATGATGTGGGTTAAAGTTGAAGAAGATGGCTCAATCAAAAGTTCGGTGTCAAAATTCTATACCGAAGATGAGCTACGTGTATGGGCAGAGCGTTGTAATGCTAACCCCGGCGACTTGATTTTAATACTTGCCGGTCCTACAGCAAAAACTCGCAAGCAACTTTGCGAATTGCGTCTTGAAATGGGTAACCAACTCGGTTTGCGTGATCCTCAAAAATTCTCATGTCTATGGGTTGTTGACTTCCCGTTGTTTGAGTGGGACGAAGAAACACAACGCTATTATGCAATGCACCACCCATTCACTTCGCCAAATGCAGAAGATTTTGACAAACTTGATACAGCAACAGGTGAAGTGCGTGCTACAGCCTACGATATGATTGTCAATGGTAACGAGCTTGGAGGCGGTAGTATTCGTATTCACGATGCTCAACTTCAAGATAAGATGTTTAAGTTGCTTGGTCTTACTGAAGAAGATGCTCAATATAAATTTGGTTTCTTGATGAATGCCTTCAAATATGGAGCACCTCCTCATGGAGGATTGGCATTCGGTTTCGACCGTTTTGTGTCAATTCTTGCAGGTCTCGACTCAATTCGCGATGTTATAGCATTCCCTAAAAATAACTCAGGACGCGATATGATGATCGACGCTCCATCAACAATTGATGACGCACAACTCAAAGAGTTGTCGATTGACGTTGTTCTGCCTCAAGAAGAAAAATAAAAAAAAACAAAATGACAATAGCAGAAGTAACATCGGCAATAGAAAAAATTGCGCCGCTCGCACTGCAAGAGGATTATGATAATTGTGGTTTGCAAGTAGGTAATTACGGTGATAACTGTTCCGGTGCAATTTTATGTGTTGATGTTACACCGGCTATCGTTGATGAGGCAGTGGCACGTGAGTGTAACCTTATAATTTCGCATCACCCATTAATTTTCAAAGGGCTTAAACGTTTGACAGGTGCTTCGCAAGTGGAGCAAACGGTAATGAAGGCAGTAAAAAACGGAGTTGCGATATATTCATGTCATACGGCAATTGATAATGCTACAAATGGCGTGTCGTGGGAAATGGCACGACGCTTAAAAGTGACGAATATTGAAACTCTTGAACCACAACAAGGAAAATTACTAAAGTTGTCGGTAATGGTGCCAAATGCTCATTGTGAGGCTGTGAAATCAGCGATTTTTAATGCCGGAGCCGGAATGATTGGCGACTATGATTGCTGTAGCTTCTCGGTGCAAGGTGATGGGTCATTTAGAGCGTTGTCGGGGGCTAATCCATTTGTAGGTCAGGTGGGAGAAGTGCATCATGAACCTGAAACGAGAATTGATGTAGTTTTACCTCGATGGCTGAAAAATAGGGTAGAGATTGCGTTGATAAATTCTCATCCATATGAAGAACCTGCCTACGAATTTATTGCGATAGAGAATGAATTGAAAAAGATAGGTTCAGGGGTTGTAGGATTGTTGCCGGCACCGATGAATTTATCGTGCCTCGTATCTCAGATTAAAGAGGCATTTAATTCTCCAATTGTGAGATGTAATACTGCTGAAGATAGTCAAGAAATTTCTAAAATAGCAATGTGTGGAGGCTCGGGGGCATTCTTGATTCGCAATGCTATTGCCAAAGGGGCACAAGTATATATAACGTCTGATGTGAAGTATCATGATTTTGTTGATTATAAAAATGATATAATTATTGTGGATATTGGTCATTTTGAAAGCGAGCAATGCACAAAAAACATTTTTTATCGTGAAATTCAAGAAAAATTTCCTAACTTTGCACTTTATTACTCAGATATAGAAAAAAATCCCATAAATTATTTGTAAGATATGGCTACAGATAAGTCAAAAAGCGAAACATTATCAGTGGAACAACGTCTGAAATCACTTTATCAACTTCAGACCATTTTGTCGGAGATTGACCGTATTAAAACAATTCGTGGAGAGCTTCCTTTAGAAGTAAAGGACCTTGAAGATAGCATCGAAGGGTTGAATACACGTATTGCTAACTATCAAAGTGAAATCAATGAGCTACGCCACAAAACTAACGTTGAAAAAGAAAAAATCAACGAGTCGCATAGCAAAATTGAACGTTACAAAGAACAATTAGAAACTGTAAAGAATAACCGTGAATTCGACCTTCTTTCAAAAGAAATAGAATTCCAATCATTGGAAATACAGCTATGCGAAAAACACTTAAATGAGTTTGCTCGCATTATTGATGCAAAAAGTAACGATATAGCTTTTACGCAAGAACAACTTGAAGATAAACAACATGTTCTTGATGAAAAGAGAGTGGAACTTGATGAAATAGTTTCAGAAACACGTCAGGAAGAAGAAGCTCTTCGCGAAAAAGCTAAAATGCTTGAACCAAAAATCGACGCTCGCACTTTAGCTGCTTTCAAACGCATTCGCAAAAATGCACGCAATGGACTTGGTGTTGTGTATATCCAACGTAATGCTTGTGGTGGCTGTTTCAACCGCATTCCACCTCAAAAACAAATGGAAATTAAGTTGCATAAAAAAATTGTAGTTTGTGAGTATTGCGGTCGCATTATGATTGACCCTGAACTCGCCGGAGTAAAAGATTAAGTTTAATCGACAAAAGAATATATAAACGAGGTTTTACATTCGTGTAGAGCCTCGTTTTGATTTTTTAAGAATTATATGAGGTAAAGTCGGGGGAAATATTTTATTAAAAAAGGATTTGTCTCGTTAAAAATTGCTATCTTTGTAGCCTGCAAAAATGAGACGTAGGTCGATTGTCTTTGCAGATAGTTTATAACCACTTTTCATTATATTAATAAACTATGAAGCTATTACAAGCTAAACTTGCAAAATATACTGCACCACAAGAAGCGAAAGCTGCCGGAGTGTATCCATATTTTCGTGCAATCTCAAGCGAACAAGATTGTGAAGTAATCATTGATGGTAAAAAGGTATTGATGTTTGGTTCAAACTGTTATACCGGTCTTGTCAACGACCCTCGTATTAAAGAAGCTGCGATTGAAGCAACTCGCAAATACGGAACAGGTTGTGCCGGATCTCCATTCCTTAATGGTACACTTGATCTTCACAAGAAACTTGAAGCTCGCATCGCTGAATATATCGGTAAAGAAGATGTAATGATTTATTCTACAGGTTTTGGAGTAAACCTCGGTGTGGTTTCGGCTCTTACCGGTCGTGAAGACTACATTCTTTGGGACGAACAAGACCATGCTTCAATCATCGAAGGTCATCGTTTGGCTTTCTCTCAAAAATTGAAATATAAACACAACGATATGGAGTCGCTCGAAAAGCAACTTCAAAAGTGTGCACCCGACAAAGTGAAACTTATCGTTACCGACGGTGTGTTCTCTATGGAAGGCGATGTTGCAAACCTACCTAAGATTGTAGAACTTGCAAAACAATATGACGCAACTGTGATGGTTGATGAAGCACATAGTATCGGTGTGTTTGGTAAAGGTGGGCGTGGTACTTGCGACCATTTTGGAGTAACAAAAGATGTTGACCTCATAATGGGTACATTCAGTAAATCGTTTGCGTCACTCGGTGGATTTATCGCTTGTGATAAGGAAATCACTAACTTCCTCCGTCACCATTCTCGTTCATATATCTTTACTGCAAGTATTACTCCTGCATCAACAGCAGCAGCTCTTGCCGCTATTGATATTATGGAGAAAGAACCCGAATTGCAAGAACATCTTTGGGATATCACAAATTATGCTCTTGATGGATTCCGTAACATGGGTTGCGAAATAGGACATACTTCTACTCCTATCATTCCATTGTATATCCGTGATAATATGAAAACATTTGCAATCACTCGCGATCTTCTTGAAGAAGGAATCTTCGTCAATCCGGTGGTTTCGCCTGCGGTTGCTCCACACGACACGTTGATACGATTCAGCATGATGGCTACTCACACTAAAGAGCAAGTTACTTATGCACTCGAAAAAATTCAAAAAGTGTTCCGTGCTTATGGCTTGATACCATAATAAAACAATTTGATTATATATCCCGAAAACTCCGAGTCGCAAAAAACGACTCGGAGTTTTTTATTATTGGTGTGCGATAAATTAGAATAAAACCACTACATTTGCAAAAGAATAAAATTCCAGAAGTGATTTAACATTAATTGAAATAAAAATAACATAAAACAAAAAAACGATGAGAAAACTGAGTATTTTTAATTTGATAGCAGTATTGATGCTATCGGTTGGATTTGTATCGTGTGAAGATGAACCAGAAGCACCCGAAACTCCCGGCGGTCAAACTACTGAAACCCCTGGTGCTGAAGTAAAAGTAGATCTTACAAAAGATGGAATTTTTAAGGCTTTGGAATATGACGAGATGGTTTATGTTGAGGGAGGCACCTTCACCATGGGAGCACAATCAAGTAGTAGCTCTTCCTCAAATTATGATTCCGACGCATACTCTAGAGAATCTCCGGTTCACCAAGTAACCTTGAGCGACTTTTATATCGGCAAATATGAGGTAACCCAACAATTGTGGGAATATGTGATGAAATACAGTGGCACAGCAGCCGATGGCACCACGATGAGTGCTTATCCCTCAGATGTGTGGTTAGGCAGAAATCCATCATCAACTTATGGATTGGGTAATTATTATCCTGCC
>CAJGDJ010000024.1 GCA_904502025.1 uncultured Muribaculaceae bacterium | reverse complement strand
TGGTAACACTGGTCGTAGTTTTGGTGCACACCTTCACTTTGAAACTCGTTATCTCGGTGTAGCAATCAATCCTGCAGCGATTATCGACTTTGAAAATGCTACAGTGCATAGCGATGTGTTTACTTTCAACAAAACAACTTATCAAAACTCTCGCAACTATTCGCCAGCGGCTGCACAAAAAGCTTATGCTAAAAAGTCATATAAATCAAAGGCAAATAAGAAATCAAAGAAATATTCTAAATCTAAGTCTAAATCAAAAAAATCGGTAGCTTCAAAAAATAGCAAATCAAAACGCTATAAAAGTAAAGCGACAGCAAATGCTAAATCAAAGAGCAAATCACGCTCAAAGAAAAAATCGTGATAAGACAAATCTATAATAATACGAATATATGATACGATAGCAATAATTCAAAAAAGAATTGTTGCTATTTTTTTGCAAAGAGAAAATGAGAGTGAAGAGTATCGTTCATTTGCTAACTTTGCTCCCATTTGACTCAACGTTAGATTGAATTTGAAGCGAAGCGAAAGGGGGTAAATAAAAATATTGGTGTCCGATAAAATTTTTTGACCATTAGACCAATTTTTTCAAGGGCATAGGCAACCCCAAAGGGGTTGATTATTCGTAGCCGGGTTTAGCCACGTAGTGGATAAGCCCGGTAATGTATTAGCAAGAATTAGTTTCTGAAAGAAACCTTAATGGTTTCAAATAACGAATCTTCCAGATTCTATTCAATACAAATCCCATTCCGTGCATAGCCT
This sequence comes from uncultured Muribaculaceae bacterium, assembly GCA_904502025.1. Taxonomy (GTDB): domain Bacteria; phylum Bacteroidota; class Bacteroidia; order Bacteroidales; family Muribaculaceae; genus RGIG4079. Next base: position 30,309 of record CAJGDJ010000024.1, on the reverse strand, counting down.
CTTCGAGCCTATGCACGGCTACATACTAAGCATTACCTTCGGGAATGCCATTGTTCTTCACTCTATGGGGCTTGTAATTTACAACAATAAATCTCAACCGCATAAATTCAGCAACTGAACCCTCTTTTGGATGCACTACCGACGTTTCCCGGACAGCAATAAAATAAAAACAAGCCCACTTCACGGTGGACTTGTTCTTATGATTTTCAATAGGTATAATTTCTAAGGTAAAAAAGATTGTTTTAGGTTTGTATTGCAAAGGTCTTGATTTTTTCTTGACCGTGCAAATAAAAAGATATGTTGTTAAACATGTTTGGCTTTTGCGTCGAGAAATACGACGTTTGCAAGGAGTATATTATTCCTTAAATGTGTCGAGTGAGAGTTTTTTGCCATCAAATACGGCGTATGAGAATTGATTAATCCAGTCGCCAAGAATCACAACTCGAGAATCATTGTCAATTTCATAATTGAGCAAAATGTGTCGATGACCAAAAATGAAGCATTCAATTGGGTCGTTGCTATGTTGCTTGTTCCAATTGCGGGCAAATGCAATGAATGGTTCTTTGTCTTCTCCTTGAAATGAGAGTGGCTCATTTGACGAACTGCGACTGTGCGATGACCAACCATGGGCAAATGGAATAGTCCAACGAGGGTGAATGCCGGAGAAGAGTTTTTGGCATATCTTGTTGCGGAACACCCAACGAATGAATTTGAAACCGGGCTTGAGACTTCCTATGCCATCGCCATGAGACAAAAAGAATCTATGACCATCAATTTCTTTTACCTCGTATCCGTCAACTACGGTCATGCCGATTTCATTTGGGAGGTAGTCAAAAATCCAAATGTCGTGGTTCCCGATATACCAACGAATCTCAATTCCATCATCGGCAAGAGTGGCAAGTGTGCCCAAAAAACGAGTAAATCCTCGAGGAACAACATTGCGATATTCATACCAATAGTCTAATATATCTCCAAGTAGATATATTGCTTTGGCTGAATCTTTGATGGAGTTTAACCAACGCACCACGCGACGCTCTTGCTCCAATGGATTTTCAAAATATGAAGCACCAAGATGGAGGTCAGAAATAAAGTATGTCTTATTGCGTTGGGACATGGGCTTGGAATTAAAATTATAGAAAACCAAGTTCGAGTTTAGCCTCCTCGGTCATCATATCTTTGTTCCACTCGGGTTCAAAAACGATGTTAATGTTGACGCTTGTAACGCCTTCGACACTCTCAACTTTCATACGCATGTCGTCAACGATAAAGTCGGCTGCCGGGCAGTTGGGAGCAGTTAGTGTCATGTCAATGTTTAATGCACCATCATCGGCAAGGTCAATTTTATAAATCAAACCGAGACTATATACATCAATAGGAATTTCAGGGTCATAGACGGTTTTAATCATCTCTACGACCTTTTCTTCAATATGCAATTTTTCTTCTGCTGTCATAATATACAAAGTTAGTGAAAATAGATGAAACAAAGTAGTCTTGGTTAGAAAAAAATGCCGAATCAGATTTGATCCGGCATTTAACCATTGAATTTATATGTTATGCGTTTTTACCATGGCATGCTTTGAATTTTTTACCACTACCACAAGGACATGGGTCGTTACGTCCAATCTTAGGACCGGCAACTACCGGTTGAGGACGTGGACGTTCGCCTTGGTGTGCCGATGCAGCTGCACGTTGAGCAGATTCGCCGGGAAGATCCTCTTTCGATGCACGATATTGCGAGTAGTCGTTGCGACGCTCAGGCATGGCTTGTTTAACCTCGGGTTGACGTGGTTGCTGTTGCCCTTCGTTCGTAGTTTCGCGTTGTTGAATGAAGATTTGTCCACGCAATAATGCCGACATGGCTTTTACGTTGAGGTTGTTGAGCATATTTTCAAATAAGTGGAACGACTCAACTTTATAGATTACCAATGGGTCTTTTTGCTCGTATGACGCATTTTGAACCGATTGACGCAATTGGTCAAGCTCACGAAGGTGTTCTTTCCACAATTCATCAATGGTTACGAGCATGAGAGCCTTATGCCATTCTTTAACGATAGCTTTACAATCGCTGTTATAAGCATCGGTAATATCTACGCGAAGATTGAAAATGCGTTTGCCATCGGTAATCGGTACCATAATTTTACCTTGTGCATTGCGATTTTCGACCCAATCTTTAATCACAGGTTGAGCAACTTCGATGATGCGTTGGCTCTTGCGATTGAGGGCTTCGTTGGCAGCTTGATATAAGCGATTAATGAGTTCTTGTTTGCCGAGTGATTTATATTCTTGCTCGGTAAATGGCACTTCGATAGTTAATACCTTAAACACATCAAGTTTCAAATCTTCGTAGAAGTTTGGTGCTTCATGAGTGTTTACAAGGTTCTCGATAGTGTCGTAGAGCATGTTGGCAATGTCGATACCTACACGTTCTCCAAGCAAAGCGTGGTGGCGGCGGTTATAGATATATGTGCGTTGCTTGTTCATTACGTCGTCATATTCGAGCAAGCGTTTACGGATACCAAAGTTGTTTTCTTCTACTCGTTTTTGAGCATTTTCGATTGCTTTGGTAACCATTTTAGCTTCAATCATTTCACCCTCTTTTAATCCGAGAGTGTCGAGCATCTTCATTACACGGTCGGTAGCAAACAAACGCATCAATTGATCTTCAAATGATACATAGAATACAGAAGACCCTGGGTCGCCTTGACGTCCTGAACGACCACGTAACTGACGGTCAACGCGTCGAGATTCATGACGTTCAGTACCGATAATAGCAAGACCTCCGGCATCTTTTACTTCTTGTGGTAGCTTGATGTCAGTACCACGCCCGGCCATGTTGGTTGCGATGGTAACAGCTCCGGATTTCCCTGCAAGAGCAACAACTTCGGCTTCTTTTTGGTGAAGTTTGGCGTTAAGCACTTGACAAGGGATATGACGCATGTCGAGCATTCGTTTGAGTAATTCAGAGATTTCTACCGAGGTAGTACCCACCAATACCGGGCGTCCTTCGTTTTTAAGTCGAACAATCTCTTCTATTACAGCAGCATATTTTTCTTTCTTTGTTTTATATACACGGTCGTTGAGGTCGAAACGTGCTATTGGACGGTTTGTTGGGATTGTAACAACGTCGAGTTTGTAAATGTCCCACAACTCACCGGCTTCTGTTTCGGCAGTACCGGTCATACCTGCAAGTTTGTGGTACATGCGGAAGTAGTTTTGCAATGTGATTGTTGCAAAAGTTTGTGTTGCCGCTTCAACTTTTACGCCTTCTTTAGCTTCAATTGCTTGGTGAAGACCATCGCTATAACGACGACCTTCCATGATGCGACCGGTCTGCTCGTCAACGATCTTGATTTTGTTATCGTCGATAACGTATTCCACATCTTTCTCAAAGAGTGTATAGGCTTTGAGAAGTTGAGATACGGTGTGAACGCGTTCGGCCTTGATTGCATAGTTTTGCATCAAATCGTCTTTGCGTTGTTGTTTCTCAGCAAGGTCGGTGATATGTTCAAGCTCTGAAAGTTGAGATGCAATATCGGGTAACACAAAGAATTGTGGGTCATTGCTTTTGCCGGTCAATTCGTCGATACCTTTATCAGTAAGCTCTACGCTACGATTTTTTTCATCGATAACAAAATAAAGGGGGTCGGTAATGAATGGCATTTCACGGCTATTGTCTTGCAAATAATATGCTTCGGTCTCGAGCAAAAGGTTTTTCATTCCTTCTTGGCTCAAGAACTTGATGAGAGCACCATTTTTGGGGAGACCTTTGAACGCTCGGAACAATAAGATTGCTCCTTCTTTGCGAGTTTCTTTGTCGTCAGAGGCGATTTTAGCTTTTGCATCGCTGAGAAGTTGAGTAACAAGACGACGTTGTGCTTGCACTACTTTTTCAACATTTGAACGATAATCGTTAAACATTTGGTCGTCGCCTTTAGGAACCGGACCTGAGATAATCAAAGGAGTACGAGCATCGTCAATAAGCACCGAGTCAACCTCATCGACAATGGCATAATAGTGCTTGCGTTGCACCATGTCTTGAGCTGTCATAGCCATGTTGTCGCGAAGATAGTCGAAGCCAAACTCGTTGTTTGTACCAAATGTGATGTCGCAGTTATATGCATCACGACGTTCATCAGAGTTTGGTTCATGTTTGTCGATACAATCAACAGTCGAACCGTGGAACATATATAATGGACCCATCCATTCTGAGTCGCGTTTTGACAAGTAATCGTTGACAGTTACAACGTGAACACCTCGTTTTGATAATGAGCGAAGGAACACGGGGAGTGTTGCTACGAGAGTTTTACCTTCACCTGTTGCCATTTCGGCAATTTTACCTTGATGAAGCACGATGCCACCAATGAGTTGGACATCATAGTGAATCATGTCCCATTTTATTTCATTGCCACCGGCAATCCAATGATTTTTCCAAATAGCTTTGTCTCCTTCAATTGAAACGAAATCACGACCTTCGGCAGCGAGGTCGCGGTCGAGTTGGGTGGCTGTAACTTCTACTGTTTCGTTTTGAGCAAAGCGAGCTGCAGTCTCTTTTATTGCAGCAAATACAGTGGGAAGATGTTCATTGAGTTGGTCTTCGATGATGTCGAGAATTTTCTTCTCATTGTTATCGATTTCGTCCCAAATTGGTTGACGTTCATCGAACGGTAATTCTTCAACTTTTGCACGTAATTCTTTATTAGAATTTTCAAGAGAAGCTGTGCTGTCGGCTATAGATTGACGCACTTGTGTGATCGTGTCGCGAAGCTCGTCGTTTGATAGTCGCTCCATGTCAGGACCTAATGCCTTAATCTTATTAACGATAGGCATTATTTCTTTAAGGTCGCGTTGCGATTTATTGCCAAAGAGCTTGCTTAAAAAACTTGTAAATGACATTGTTATAATTGTTTTATATTATTATCAATAAATAGAATATTTGCAGTTCAAAGGTGAATATATACACACAAAGAACTTATGCAATTTTTTGCAACTGCAAAGATAGTTATAAATACTTATAAATGGAAAGTTTGTGATATAGAATTTACCTAAAATTGCAGTGGCGTAGTAGCCGCTGAATTTGGAGAACGTATTCTTAATAAGCGAGCTACTGTTGGGGCAATGGCTCGAGCATCAACCGGATATGAAATTTTTGGAGCTTTAACCGATGGTGCTAAAATAAATACCGGAGCTGAAGATGTTGCAGCTCTGACAACAAGGTTGTTGTTAGAACTTTGATTTGTGTCCTCAATGCTCCAACCCGGAGTAATAGTAAATATAATATCGCCTGCGTGATTAATGTTTGTGTTGCGATGCAAAGCCTCGGGATTTTCACCCACTCGGCGAGCGATAATGTCATCAATAGTGTATGCGTTAGCCACTCCACTCATTCGCAAAATGAATTGTGCCGCATCTTGTCGCATCGACACTATATCGATATTTTTGTCTTTAATGAGTTTGTGGTTTAGGAATATGTTATTGCGATGAATATTGTTTACCCATTCGCCATTTCCATGCTTAGCCATGAGATACATGTTTAGCAACGATATGGCTCTGCGAGTTGAGAATTGTCCCGATGGAATGTTCCATTTTTCGTCATCACGACGAGTGCGATTGCGAGCAGGAGTCCCTGCAATAAAAACAAGAGTATTTTTCATTCCCACACTGCTGTCAATTGCAGAGAAGAGTTGAGCGAGGTCGCGGTCGAGTTTGATATATGCGTCCATTGTTTCTACTCTGGAATCGGGAGTACGAGAATACTGATAAGGAGTTAATGTATATGCAATGTTTAGCATATCAACAACTCCTGAGTGGTTGCCCAATGATAGAGTTGAGATGTATTCGGTTGCTACTGATGTAACTTCGTTGTTGACACAAGCCGAAGCCTTAAACATTCGATATCTATCACGATCATTTTTGGCAAAAATATATCGAAAAGGATATGAGCGTTTGTGTTCAGGCACATCGGGGTAGCTTTTGATGTTTAATGTGGGTTCCCAAGCAATAGCATCAAGGCGAGTTGAAAGTGGCTTTTTGTAATTGCGATTTGAAATTACAGAAGGAACATCTTTATAGAAAGTTGACGTTGCCCATTTGCCGGAAATGTCGTTAATCCAAAAGGCTGAATTGGAGGCATGCCCTGCCATTATAATAGATTGAATGGCGTCGGGTGCGATTGAGTGAACTTGATTTAGTCCGTCGCCATCGATTTTTACTTCGTCGGTAAGAGTAGAAACCAATAGTGCTGATGGAGAATAGGTTTCAGATGTGTAGTTGCCTATTTTTGAGGGATCGAGAAGAATTGGATATGATTTGTTTTTTTCGTTATCAAAAATCTCTTGCCCTGAAATTCCATTAACAGAAGGTGCTGAACCTGAAAAAATAACAGCAGTAGCTGCTGTATTGTCGAGATAGGTGCCATAATCAACATTTTGTAGGATTATACCATCTTTCATGATGCGGTTAAAGCCATCAGCACCAAATAAATCACGCAGTTGGTCGATATATTCTTGATTTAGTCCATCAATCATTATTCCGACAACGAGCGATGGTCGCTTTGTGGCTGTTTGGGCTGAAAGCGACATCGTAACCATTGACGCAATGAGCGACAAGATGATTCGTTGAGTTATTTTATTTTCTTTACGACGCATCGTGTGAGGTATATATTTGTAGCTGAGCGAGTCAAACTTATTAGAATGAGTGGAAGTACAGCAATATTGCCCACTTGAATACCACTCAGCAATACGATTAATAGCAAAATCAATGCCACAATATTTATTATATGGAAATAGCTGACGATCTTATTACATTTATTAATCCACACGCATATCGCAGGGATAAAACATAGTGGACTGAATAGTAATATAAAAAAATTAGGAGAAGTAGCTTCGTTTACTGATATGAATATGAGAAAACAAATAAATAAAGATGCCATTGCGTAAATTCCATAAATTACCGAGTCAACCCATCGAGTAATTGTTTTTTTCTTAATATCTTTGACCGAAAGCATTAATGCCAATACGAAGATTAAAGAAAAGATAAAATTAGGAGTTATAAAATAAGGAGTGGGGGGTAGCTGAGCCGGAGTACCTTCGTGTATAACAGTCTCAGCTTTTACGATAGGAATTTTGTTGCCTAATGAGTCTGTTATTGTAGCACCTCGCATCATGCTTTCAAGAGCCTCAGGGGCAAACATCTTTTCACGAGTAGAGAGCGTGTAGTCAATCCCGGAGCCGAGAGCCAAGTCGATGCCAAATTGGTACCAATAATAATTTTGATGAAAATGTCGCATTTCGTCACGATAGGTCCAAGTTTCAGCACCTTCAATATTAGGTTCGTTGAATGCGATTGTGTCATTGACAACTTGTTCGATGAGATCTATTGGTTTGGTGGCACAATTGTTTTTAACGTAATTATAACGGTAAACACAATTTTCGGGCAATAGGTTGATTTGTAATAAGGTTACTAAATTCCACGCTTGTTGAGGAGTGAGATTTAGTTCTTGTTCTACAATTCTGCGATTTTCTCTTGTGTAATGTTCTAAAAAGTGATAAAAAGGGTATGCTCCTACTCGGTAGTCGGTTTCTCCTTTTAGGAATTTCAATGCAAAGTTTTTGGTTTGAAATTCAAAAAGGCCATAGTTGACAGCGATGTCTTCTCCGTTGATTTGCACACGAATGGCTGTGTGTCCGCAAAGCTCATACATCACGCTACCGGCATGGCATGTGATGAGACTGATGCGAGGCGATTGAATTGAGTCGTTTTGTGTAGCCCAAGCAGTGCAACACAAAATTAAACCGACAACAATATTGAGCAATCGTTTCATTGTAATAATTAGTGATTACATTATGCCTCGTTCACGTAAGCGACATTGCCAAGCCCAAGCCGAACGCATAGTATCGTCGATTGTTGCAGTAGCTTTCCAACCAAGCACCTCATTGGCAAATTTGGGGTCAGCCCATACTTTTTCAATATCTCCGGCTCGACGACCTACTATTTTGTGAGGAACTTTAACGCCTGTAGCACGTTCAAATGCTGCGATAAGTTCTTTAACTGAAAGCCCTATGCCTGTTCCCAAGTTGAAAGTTTCAACATTGGCAAGGCTCTTGTCTTGTAGCATTCGTTCTACCGCAATCACATGAGCTTTAGCCAAATCTACTACATTGATAAAGTCGCGAATACAAGAACCATCAGGGGTGTTGTAATCATCGCCAAACACGCTCAACTCTTTGCGAATACCAATAGCTGTTTGAGTGAGGTAGGGTATGAGATTTTGTGGAACACCATTGGGTAACTCTCCGATTTCAGCAGTTGGGTGAGCTCCTACGGGATTAAAATAGCGTAAAATTACACTCTTGATAGGAGAACCACTTTGCACTACATCGTGAATGATTTCTTCACATATTTGTTTGGTGTTGCCGTAAGGTGAAGTCGCAGTTTTTATAGGAGCGGCTTCGGTAACAGGATTTGCATCAGGCTCGCCATATACTGTACACGATGAAGAGAAAACAATCCCTTTAACATCATATTGAGGCATGAGGTCAAGGAGATTCATTAATGTGTTGAGGTTGTTGCGATAATATAGAGTGGGCTTTTCCATCGACTCTCCCACAGCTTTACTCGCTGCAAAATTGATTATCCCGGCAATGTCGGGGTATTGTTGGAAAAGTTTTGACAACGCATCAAAATCAGTGCAATCGGCTTCCACAAAATCAGGGCGAATACCAGTGATTCGCTCAATTCCATCAATAACATCACGATTGCTATTTGATAAGTTGTCAATAATAACAACAGGGTATCCTGCTTGTTGTAACTCTACAACTGTGTGTGAGCCTATATAACCGGTACCTCCGGTAACTAATATGCGATTAGTTTTCATATTGAAAGTTTTTGCTGATAAATTTTTACAAAGATAATAAATAGAATTGAAAGGGCAAAAAGGCTATAATACTGATTAGAATATTAGTGTATCCTGAGCTAATACTAAGTAAGGCAAATGACTAAATTCGTACGACTTTCATTTGGCATTTTTTGCAGTCGAAATCAATACGGAAGCGGTTTGACCCTGATTCGATAAATAGGATAGATGGAAGTTTCTTTGCAGATGAAGATTTTAGACAGCAATCCAATTCTCGACGCAAACAGTAGCGAGTTGTCATTACTACTAACTCATGTTGGGGCCGTTGCACTTCTAATGCCGGATTTATCGATGTTACCCCATGTTCGTTATAAAATTGTTGAGCCAATCGATTAGAAACGTTGTCGTGATATGAAAGGGTGGTACCCATAGGAGGATTTGCCGATTTGTTTTCGGCTAATCGGTAATCGTGTTGATAACGTAAACGTTGAGCAATATCAAGTTTTTCAATAGCATCGCGGCGAAGAATGGTAAGCATTGATGCTGGAATAAATATATCTCCTGCAATATCGTTGATAGAAACAATATTATAAATTGTTCCCCCAACTTTTTCAAGCACACGTCGTCGGGCATCGAGCTGAGGCGTTCTTGCCGGTTGTATTTCTATGAATGCAGATGTTGAGATTGCGTTGCCTCGTTGGTCTGAAATATCAAGAGTTAGAAAATTGTTTACAATACGTAATGTCATTTCAATGTTTATAACTCGTGAGGCTGTATCGCGAGATAATTCATCGTCCCATTGTTTGCTTTTATTGCGATATATGGTAGTTCCGTTTTCGATAACCACTTTGGTTGCCGGGAAAAGTATGTTTTTGTCTATACGATTTAACCGAAATCCATTAAACGACATGTTTTTATCAAGAAATGCTAATCCGTCACCGTTGTGTAATTCGGCGGATAGTTCTTTTACGATTATTTGTCCTCTCTTTGTGGTATTTTTTACGTAAGCAACAGGCTCTCCAATTGATTTTGGAGTAAATAAAGATGCCATTGGGAGTGTGGCGGATTTGTCATCAGAGAAATATCTAGTAAAGCCACGGTTGAAACTTTTAGATAAACAAGGTGTGAATGATATTGTTGATTTCCCAACTGATGCCCGTTGATATTTCTCGGGATATGCTTCAATGACCTTATCTATAGCTTGGCGATAGGCTGCAACGGTGTTTTTTACATATCCAATGTCTTTTAATCGTCCTTCAATTTTGAAAGATGACACTCCTGCGTCTAATAACGGTTCAATGTCGGTGCTACGATTCAAATCTCGTAACGATAAAAGATATTTGTTTGATTCTAAAATCTTGCCGTTTTCGGTTACTAAATTGTAGGGTAAGCGACACATTTGAGAGCATTCGCCACGATTAGCACTGCGGCCTGTTGCAACCAAGCTGGCTTGACAATCACCACTATAACTCACACATAATGCTCCATGAACAAATACTTCGAGAGGAACATTGACATTGTTATGTATGTCGGCAATCTCTTCAAACGATAATTCTCGAGCGAGAACTATTTGAGAGAATCCCACCTTTTCGAGAAAGATTGCTTTGTCGGCATCACGAGTGTCGCATTGAGTACTCGCATGCAAGGCTATGGGAGGGATATTCATGCGCAAAATACCCATATCTTGCACTATCAATGCATCTACACCTATTCGATAAAGGTCGTGTATGAGTTGCTCCACCTTTTCAATCTCATCGTTATAAATAATGGTGTTGATGGTGATGTAAACTTTTACATTAAACTGGTGGGCAAATTTTACGACAGATGTAATATCTTCAAGAGAATTTCCCGCAGCGGCTCTCGCGCCATGGCTCGACGCGCCCATATACACTGCATCGGCACCATGCTTGATGGCTTCAATGGCAGTATCGGCATCGCGTGCAGGCGCCAATAGTTCTATTTTGCGAGGTCCTTCTTCCTTTCCCATAATCAACTACAAAGTTACTAATTCTTTCAAATATAATCGCACAAATGCCCAGTTATAATTGGATTTTTTGTACCTTTGAGAATCAAACCATAAAAAATAACACAAAATGAGAAAATTGACCATTGCAGCCCTATTGGCATCAACCGTTGCGTTTGCTCAAACCGATTCTCTCGAGCAACCATATGAGTATAAATTTACGATTGACAAGGAACTTGCGGCAACACCTGTTAAGGATCAAGCAAAAACCGGGACATGTTGGTGCTATGCGATGACCTCTTTTATGGAGTCGGAATTGATTCGCACTGGCAAGGGTGAACACGATTTGTCCGAGATGTTTGTGGTGCGACACAATTATATTCGTCGCATAAAAGATAATGTGCTACGTCGTGGTCGTGGAAATGTTTATCCCGGTAGCGTTGGTCACATGCACACTTGGGTTATGAAAAATGTTGGACTCATGCCCGAGGAGGCATATCGTGGCATTGCCTATGAATCTGAAAAACATAACCACGACGACTTGAGTAATTGGGTAAAAGTTATAAACTCTACTGCAGTGGAAATGAAGAAACCTCTTCCCGCAGAGATTGTGGAAGGTGTGCTTGATGCCTATTTGGGTAAAGTTCCTGAAAAGTTTGTTTATCAAGGCAAAGAATATACAGCCCAAAGTTTTCGTAATTGGATGGGATTAAACCCCGATGATTATGTTGAGATTACCAGTTTCACCCATCATCCATTCTACCAAAAAGTGATGGTTGAAGTACCCGATAATTGGGACAACGAAAAGATGTATAATGTGCCTCTCGATGAGATGATTCAAATTATAGACCACGCAATTAACAATGGCTATACCGTTGCATGGGATGGTGATATAAGTGAACCAGGATTTGCGTTTCAACATTTTGTGGCAGTAAACACTAAGGAGGACATTCGCAATCAAAAACAATTAACTGCAAAAGCAGTTGAAATACCAGTTACACAAGAAAGTCGCCAAGTGTATTTCGAAACATACCAAACGGTAGATGACCACCTCGAACATATCACAGGAATTGCACATGACCAAGATGGAGTGAAATATTATAAAACAAAAAACTCAGCCGGAACCGAGCGAAATGGCACTGGTTACCACTTCCTTTCAGAGGAATATGTAAAAGGTAAAACAATCTCAATCATAGTAAATAAAAACTCCATCCCCAAGTCAATAAGAAAGAAATTAGGACTCTAACATAGAGAATGTTGGAATATAAAAAAAAAGGAGCAGCTGCTCCTTTTTTTATCTAATCTCTCTAATGTCGTAGGGAGTTTCTTGGTACACGAAATAGTTGAGCCAATTTGAGAAAAGAAGATTGGCATGAGAACGCCAACGTACAATGGGTTGTTGCGATGGGTCGTCGTTGAGATAGTAATTAACAGGTATTGCAGGGTTAATTCCTTTCTCTAAATCGCGATGATATTCAAAGTCGAGTGTGCCTGGTGAGTATTCCGAGTGTCCAGTTATGAAAAACTCACGACCTCCTCGAGCCATAACCATATATATGCCACTATCCTCGCTCTCGGCGATGATTTTTAGTTCGGGTACTTTCTCAATATCTTCGCGACGTACTTCGCTATATCGGCTATGAGGAACAAAGAACTCATCGTCGAAACCTCGGAATATAGGATTCAACTCATCATCGATGCGGTGCTTAAATACACCCGAAATTTTCTTGTCAAGCACATATTTGGGCACTCCATGATGGTAGTAAAGACCAGCCAAAGCAGCCCAACAGATGTAGAGTGTTGATGTAACATGAGTCTTTGCCCAATCAAATATTTCGGTCAATTCTTCCCAGTAGTCAACCTCTTCAAAGTCAACTTTTTCAACGGGAGCTCCTGTGATGATGAGTCCGTCGTAGTTGTTGTGCTTTATTTCGTCAAACTTTTTATAGAACGTTTCAATATGCTCACGAGGAGTGTTTTTTGACACATGACTTTCGGTATCGATAAAGTCAAGTTCGATTTGAAGAGGAGTGTTAGAGATGAGGCGCAATAGGTCGGTCTCGGTCATGATTTTCAACGGCATGAGGTTGAGAATAGCAATACGCAAAGGGCGAATGTCTTGCGAAGATGCACGTTGCTCATCAATAACAAAGATGTTTTCTGATCGCAATGCTTCAACTGCGGGAAGTGATACCGGAACTCTAACAGGCATAAATTTATATATTTAAGAAAAACACTACAAAGGTAATGTTTTTAATTGAAAAGTGAAAATAGGACAATTAAAGGATGGTTTTTCCGTGGCTACTTTTACAAGCCAGTACACTGGTACATATTTTATTGGGGATAATGTGAATTTTATAGCCAAAAACGACGGGATAATGTGAAAAATATGCTGGATTTTGTCGGGAAAATGTGAAAACAGAAAATATTTGAACATAAAAGGAAGAAATACTTCTTTTATTGTTCAAAATTTTGCTGCTGAGTATTCTCTATGGTTTCATTTTTACTACTTGAACGCCATTTTATATCTTTTGAACAAAAAATATTGTCATGAACAGCGAAAAAGGTTGTAGTTATACAGCCATATTAAAAACATTTTGTATATTAGCATTGTGTGATACTTATAGCTTATTGAAGTAAATCCAATTTATATTATGTTTTATGTCTTTAAGAAATAAACTTGTAGATGTAGCTTTACAATGGCAGGAAAGTTTTGGGGTTGCTCCTTCAATAACAAATACAATTTCAGAATATGATGCGGCATCGTTAGTCGGAATGACAGAAAAAGAGTATTCTGAGTATATGCAAGACAAAACTGCGGTAAGTAAGGGAACTGATTTTATCTATAAAGGAATAAGATACCAAGTAAAAGCAAATCGTCCAAGTGGTAAGAAAGGAAGCTCTGTAACATGGGTTCCAAAAGCTTCCAATTATGAATGGGATAAACTGATATGGATCCTTTATGACAAAAATTATGTTATGCAAGAAGCATGGGAGTGGAGTGTGAAGGATTACAAATTAGCCTTTGACAGTATAAAGAGATTAGATCCCAATCATTACAGAAAAGGGAAATGTCTTTATCATAAAAATATTTATACAAGTGAAGATTAACGAAATTATATTTTAAACTATAAAAATCGTCAAATACTAGCGATGCAATAAAATCGTGTTAGTAGTAAATTCTAATTATGTTAGTTATGATAGAAGCATACATCATTATTTCTTCCCGATGAAAATTAGATATTTACACGATACACTTCATCGATGCCATCAATGGCATTGATGCTCTCAATGGCATCATTGAGTTCTCTCACTGAATGAATGTCGAAGTCTATGGTACATTCGGCAATGTTATCAATGGTTTTTGTAGATAAGTCGTTCATTGAGAGGTGTTGTTGCTCGGTGATGCATTCAATTAAGTCACTCAAAAGGTGATAGCGGTCAATGCCTCGTATCATCAATCTCACAGGATAGAGGAATTCGGGATCTTCTTCAAAGTTTACTGCAACGATAGAATCGCCTTCGTGAGAGGCCATTGTTATAGCACTTTTACAATTACGTTTGTGTAATGTCACTTCTCCTTTTTGATTTTTGAAGCCTATTACTTCTTCGCCGGGAATTGGGTGGCAATTGGGACATAAAATGTATTTAACGTGCTTTTGATGTGCGAGGTAAGAGCGAATCTGGCGTTTGGCACGGTAGGTGAGTACATGGTGTATCCAATCGGGACGAGGATTAACATTTTCGTCGGTGCCAATTTCAATACAATCGCCTCGTTGCAATACCGATTTTATCGAAGATAAGCGGCCATTGATGCGAGCATACTTGGCATGCTGACCTACTTTACTGTGTATTTCGTAGGCAAAATCGAGAGCAGTAGCGTTTTTGGGTAATATAATGGCTTTTCCTTTAGGCGTGAATACCATAATGTCATCATTGTAGAATGATGAAGTAACGCCTTCCATAAAGTCAATTTCATTGCTATGATGAGCTACGTCCTTAAGTATTTCACGGAATTTGTCAAGCCATGCTTTTATGTTTTTTTCGCTGCGTTCTGCTGTACAGCCAAGTCGAGAATTGCGCACCATGCGTTCAGAAGATATATGTACTTCTTCCCATTTGCCTCGAGGTGACAATAGTTTTACATGGAAACTTTGATATCCATTTTCTTTAGGAGCATTAATATAGTTGGCGACGCTACCCGGACGTTCTTTGAAAACATCGGTAAGAACTGAATATATGTGCAAACTCATGTCTTTCTCTGAAAGTTGAGTCATGTTAGGATATATGATGCGAATGTAATGTTTACCTGAAACATGTGAGAAATCACATCCTTTATTTTTCATCTTACGCCAAATGCTGAAAGGGGGACGGAAACGCATCTCGGTACGAGCTTTTATTCCTTCGCGAGTGAACACTTCAGTGATACGTGAAAGGAATGTTTCGGTCATCTCTTTGATGTTTTCCTTTTCCTCGGCGAGAAGTGTTTCAATTTCGGTAAATTCGCGAGGACATCGATAACGGAATGAAAGGTTTTCCAACTCGCTCTTAATATGGTATAACCCCAAACGATTAGCAAGAGGTGCATAGAAATAATCTGTTTCCCCGGCTATTTTCATTTGTTTGTCGGGACGCATACTATCAAGAGTTCGCATATTATGAAGGCGGTCGGCAAGTTTGATTAGTAACGCCCTGACATCATATTGAACCGATTCAAGGATTTGTTGATAGTTGTCAACCTGTTTTGAACGTTCATAATGTTCTTTTTTCTTTTTTGTTACAACACCAACAAGAAAAGCTACATCATCACCAAATCGTTTGCGAATATCTTCAATTGTGTAATCTGTATCTTCTACAACATCGTGAAGAAATGCCGCCATAATGGGATTTGCCCCAAGCTCTAATTCTATGGCAATGATGCGAGCTACTGCTATGGGGTGAAGGATATATGGTTCGCCCGATTTGCGAAATTGTGTTGAGTGAGCTTCGCGAGCAAGTTCAAATGCTTCTTTTATGCACAATATGTCTTCTGGTTCAATGCGACGTTTAATAGCTTCCATCATATCGGCGACTTGTTGGTCGATAATAGCATTGTAGTCTTGACTCATAATCACAAATTTAGAGTTTAATTACTATGTAGAGGATATATTTCTATATTTTGCAATATAGAGCATTAATTTTGTTCTAATCTATCACAAAATTAGTAATAATTGGTAATAAAACAAAAAAACGGCAACATTCAATATTGCCGTTTTTGATATGAATTAGGTTAAATGTTATTTATATACGATGTTTTGGAAAGGGCAATCCTTAAGAATAACTCTTGGTTTAGAACTTTCGCCCGATCCTTGCATATTTAATTGCTGAGCAACAACCCAGTCATCACTGCTATAACCATTAAATGTGGAAAGTGAACTCATTTGGGATTCTGTAAAAGATGTTGAACTCCAGCTGTGTCCATCATCATCGCCTGAGCCGTCAAGATGATATAAATTGTTGTTATAAACAACGCCTGCCGTTACAACTGTTCCTATCATTGACTCTCCGTCTTCATGTGTATTGCCATAATTTATACAATATTCCAAAGCAACATAATAATCGCAATGACCGATTATACCTCCATGTGTAGCATCTTTTGCCGGTCCGACACTGCCACAGTTATAGCATGATTCAACGTGAGAATCTTCGGCAAGGCATTTTCCTTCTTCCATATATCCAACAATTCCACCCATGTGAGCACTCGATGTTCGATCAGAAATAATAGTTCCAGTATTTGCACAATTATATACATGTACATTATCATATTCCTCTAATCCGTCAGCATCTTGCCCGAGGGAGCCCGCAATGCCGCCAATTCCTTTGAAATAACCATTTCCGGTGATTGTTCCATGGTTTGCACAATGGTTTACTCTGATTTTATCGGAATCACATTTGCCAACAATACCTCCTACGCACCCCCAATCGCTACTTGATGCTGTTACATCTCCATAGTTCCCACATCGAGCAATTTTAGTCCAATCTTTCCCCTCACCTCCATCAGCTGAAATATATCCTACAATTCCGGCAACAAAATGATGCCCTGAAACAACACCAACATTGGCGCATTCATTAATCCATGGTTCATCTTCTTTGTTGTGTATTTTTCCACAGATGCCGCCAGTTTTAGAACCACCAGTAGTGATAGAACCATAATTTATACATTGAGTGATTTGGCTTAGATAATTTATTTCACCGGCGATTCCTCCAGTATAATCGCCTCCTCTTATAATTCCCGAAAATGAACAACTATTAATTTTGTTCCCTTGGTAAAATATTCCGACTATACCACCGGTGTATGTCCCTTTTTCATTAGTTATTGTAGCATGAACTGAAATTCCTGAGATTGTAGATTCTAAAGCCGAACCGACTGCTCCTCCAATATGCTTATTATCTCCAATTATAGTACAAATGACAGACGCTTTACTTTTATCAAAATGATTTATGCCCGATGTGGGTTGCAATGATTGTATCCCTTTAAGAGTAGATGATTTCAGATACCCAACCACGCCACCTGCTTCTGTATTCGCATTTATGGTAATTCCGGTTATGTCAGTTCCTGGTTTGCCATATAATGGAGTGCCAATGTCTAATGTCGTATTTTCGGCATATCCGGCAATACCTCCAACACAGTCATTCCCTATAATGTCTGCCATGAAATAATTTTCACCTGTAAAAGAAACTGATCCACCATATATGTAGCCAAAAACACCTCCTACATAATTATTCCCTTTAATCAGTAGAGTACTTCCATTGCTTTCTACAATATTATTATTGTGATAGGATAGTAAATTCTCTGTTGAGCTAGAATGTTTAAGACAGCCAATAATCCCACCAATATAGTTCCCTTGTTTGGAAATTATGCACGACTGGTTGTTAGTGATTGATAGTTGATGAGCAATTTCGGCATATCCGACAATTCCACCACCATAATTATTTGCTTTTAATGGAGATATTACTTTACAGCTGTCAATTTTACTTATTGGTTCCGATAGATTAACGATATATCCAATCAAACCACCTACGTTTTTATCCCCTGAAATAATTTCGGCATTATCGTCAATAGATGATGTGTGTATAATTTCAGTGTTTGTAATATCAAAAGAGGCATGATATACACAACCGATAACTCCACCTATATTTACGGCAATATTTGAAGCAGATGTATTTTCATTCCCCACTCTGAAACTGCTTGCTACCTTAAATTTATTTATAGAGGAGTAGCAATTAGTATTTCCAATTGCCCCTCCAATATTGTTTGTGCCTGAAACTTCTGCCGACATGGTTATGTCATCAATGTAAATATAGCCGTTTGCCGTATGACCAATGAGCCCACCAATATTATTAGTCCCTGAAATACTTCCATTTACAGAAATTCCACTTAGTTTTACCGAGCCTTGTGCATAACCTGCAATAGACCCTAATTTTTCACCATTGCTTATGCTTATATTATTAATTATCCAGTTTGATATTGTCGCTCCGTTTGACAGTTGCCTAAATATACCCGCTTCATTTTTGCCATTGATTACAACACCACTTAAAATATAATCATCGCCATCGTAATTGCCAGCAAATGATTGTGAAGCCAAACCTTCTCCATCGTTTTGTTCGTCGTTTGACCATTGAATAAATGCTGTTTGCTTGAAATAAAAGCCGGCTCCTGAATATTTGTCTTTGCTGAGGGCAAAAATAAATTTGTTGAATTTTTCGTTGGAGTTAATTAAGAACGGATTTTCTTTTGACCCATTAGAGTTGGGACTTTCTAATTCTGAATAATTGCCATTATTAACTTCAGTGATAGTTATTAAATGATCTTCAATTTTGGCGATGAAACGATTTGTTATTGAGTCAACTTTAATAACATAGTTGCCATTAGGAATACTTGCATTAATCGGAATTGTTAATCCCACTTCCGACTCAGTATCGCTAATTGTTGTAATATTAGCATGAAGTCGTTCAATGTATGAACCACCAACTTGTATAATATCAACATCACTATTAATTGATGACGATGAAAATACATGAGGAATTCTGAAAATACTCAAATGGTGTGAGTCAAATTTTTCCACTCGCGAAGCCTCGTATATATCAACAAAGTCGTCGTCACAAGAGTAAATGCCTAAAATAAATATTATTAATATTAATTGTTTTAATTTTTTAGTCATGTTGAGATAATTTTTATTGGTTAATTATTTTGTCATTTCAGATGTAAAAGGAACAGGGAATGAATAGCCTGAACTTAAAGTAGGTATAGTCCATGTTTCAGAAGAGTTTCCGATATTCCAATTGTTATAACTATTAGGGTTGCCGACCTCACTAGCTGAAAGCATTGTGCCTAATGGTTCATTATAGTCATCGGTTGAATAAAAGTATAGGTTATTAAATTTACAGGTCGCTCCACTTTTATTAATAAGAACACTATAAGTGTCATTTGTTAAAGTCAGACAATTTGAAACAACAACTTCATTGTCAGCATGACCAATAAAGTTTCCTCCTTTAGATGGAAAGTATCCAGTGTTAAGGCAGTCATACATCATGCCTCGATCATACATTCGTCCGACTAACCCTCCAGCTTCGCTATCTGAAACATTAAAACATTCAATACTATTTGCGTTTACGCATTGAGAAATAATAATTACATTGTCGGTATAATCTGCGGCTCCTTTAGAGATAGAATTAATACCTCCTACAACACCGCTAATTGTTCCGAATACAATAAAACCGGTTGCAAGTCCTCCTGTAGCGACAAATGCTCCAATCGCACAAGCTGTTGTCGCAACAATGCTCGCAGCACCAAAAACAGTATACACAATTTCTTTGTTTTTGTTATTTTCGTGTATATCTTCTGCTCGTTCTTGCATTCTGTTATTAAGCTTATTATTAAAATAATCATTATTTACCTCATCTCCATCTGATAACGTAGTGAGGTGGTTAGATAAATTAACTATATTTTGAGACTGATTGTAGAGTGGTTGTGAGGAAAATGGTGTTGTTGATGAATAAGAATGATTTGTGCGAATGTCATTTATTTCTGCTAAATAATTGTTGATACAGAGGCTTAGTTTTGCTTTAATTGATGACTCAAGGGTTTCTATATGATGAGGATTGGCTAAATGATCCACACCGTATCCCCATAAAGTAGTTGATGGGATTTTCATTATAAGTTCAACTCCAAGTTCAATGCATTTTAGGACGTATTTTGTAGTTTCTCCTATATTTAGGGCATGTTCAGCTATGGCAAAGGTGGGACCTAAAAAAGAAACACAAATTTCGGCACATCCAAAAACAACTTCTGCAATATTAATAGAAGACCATTCTCTAGGATTTCCAAACGCCCCAACAATACCTCCAACAGGCGAACTTGTCCCTGATACTTGATTGTAATTGCCACAATAATGAATCATAGTATTATTGCCTGAAAGGCTAACGATTCCAGCTGCATGTGAACCATATGCTGTTATTTTCCCATAGTTTTGGCAATTGGCATATACCCCTGAATTAGAAATTGCTGATATGCCGGCAATATAGTTTTCTCCTTCTATTTTTCCTTTATTTATGGTGTTGTGAATTACAGATAAGGAGGTGTGTCCGGCAATACCTCCAACATGATCATTTCCTGAAACATCGCCAGTGTTCAAGGACCCAAAACAACCCAACTGAACTTCGCCACAAAGCCCACCGATATGAGAATTTTTACATGATATTTTCCCTGAGTTTTTGCAATATCGAAGATATGTATTGTTATACAATGCGCCATTTTCTTCTGAATAAGCAAGACGAGTTGTGCCGATTATGCCACCAACGCCTTCATATCCTGAAACTTCTGCTTTGTTTTCGCAGCCTGAAATCCAAGAAATTCCAGAGCCACCACAAATACCACCGACTCCACGTCCAATTGAATTCGGATTCTCTCCTGAGTATTTTATGGCTCCACAAATTGCCCCAGAATTGATACTTGTTGTAATTGATAGAGTATCGGCAACTCCTATAATGCCACCGGCTCCGGCATAATTGGTTGTAACTATACTTGAGTTTTCACACAAATCAATAGAAGTTAAAGAATAAGCACTACTGCTACCTATAATCCCTCCGGCATTATAGTCGGCATCAATAGTGTTATCTTTTGATTTGCAGTTCTCAATAAGACCAACAGTATGCATGTCGATAATTCCGACAATACCGCCAGCTCCAATACCATTAGATGTTGTTTTAATCTTGCTATTGATAACGTTGCAATTAATGATTGAAGAAGTGGTGCGTTCTCCACTTAAGGACATAAGACAACCGGCTATGCCTCCAACTCCTACCGGGCCGGAAATGTCGGCGTTAGCAATTGTGAGATTTTGAATCGAAGAATTTGTTATATGTCCAAATAATCCTACCCCACAAATTTCATTGTGATGGCTATACATATTTGAAATAATATGTCCATCTCCATCATATATTCCTACAAATGGATATGCAACATCTCCAATAGGAGTCCATCCATTTTCATGTTTGCAATAATATGATGCGTCATGAAGTGAGATGTCGGCTACTTGCTTAAAGTAAGCTCCATTGAATTTGTCATATTCATAAAAGTCTTTTACTCCTAAAGTCAGGTTGTATAGATGTGGACCACAGGTTACTATATATGGGTCGTCCTCTGTACCTGAACCGGTCATTTGCATCGTCTTGTCAAATGAATCTAATAACTGAACATAACTTTTGTATATCTTAATGCGACAACCAAGACCATATTGCAAGGTCATTGAAGTGCTGTCGTTTATTAAGTCATATTCAAAGTAAAGCAAACGGTACGTCCCATCAGCAAGTCCTTCTTCAAAATTTACTATTGTTTTTCCATTTGATTTTGATACGTGGCATTTGCGAGAAATTTGACTGTCGTCGGGAGCCAACATGTAACACAATACTGTATCATTAATATGGAAATTCTCGGTTTCGGCATATAATTCAATAGTTTTAAGTTCTCCAATAAATTCATCGGTTGGCGATGTCGGTTTTATGTCAATAAAATCATCTTCGCACGCAAAGAAAATGATGCAACAAATAAATGTTAATAAAGTCGCTTGAAGTTTTTTCATAAAGAAAGTCATTTAACGTAAATAAAATGTCTATTTGCAAATATAGAAATAATTAAAGAAAATATATTACGATATATTACGACATATTGAAAAATAAATAGGGATTTGCATTTTTTTGCAAAATCCCTATTTGTGATATTGTTATTACTACTTATTGTCGAATCCTATCATCGAAGGCTGTGAGGGCGGCTTTGGCACCTTCGCCCATGGCTATTATGATTTGCTTATAAGGAACAGTTGATACGTCGCCTGCAGCATATACTCCAGGTATTGAAGTGCGACAACGTTCATCAATTTTAATTTCTCCAATAGGAGAGGTTTCAAGTTGATCTGCAAATGGTTTGCTATTGGCAGCTAATCCAATCTGCACAAACACTCCGTCAAATGGCATTTCTTGTTCTTCGTTTGTTTCGCGATTTTTCATACGCAAAGCTGTCATTTTAGAGCCATTTCCTATCACCTCGGTAGTTTCTGTTGATGTGAATATCTCAATATTATCAAGGCTTTGGGTTTTCTTTTGTAGCACCTCGTCGGCTTTAAGCGTGTCGGCAAATTCTATAACTGTAACTTTGCGGCAGATTCCCGCAAGGTCAATAGCAGCCTCGATGCCAGAATTGCCACCACCTATCACTGCCACATCTTTCCCTTGGTAGAATGGACCATCGCAGTGGGGACAAAATGCAACTCCACGCCCCATGTAGTCACTCTCGCCCGGCACATTTAATTTTCGCCAACTTGCACCGGTGGCAATTATGAGCGATTTGCTCTCAAATACTTCTCCACCTATTGCATATACTTTCTTTACATTGCCTTGCAAGTCCACTCGGTCGATAGTGCGTTGGTCAAAAACTTCAATTGAGTATTCTGCAATATGTTTTTGTAGGTCTGCTGCAAGTTTTTCTCCGGTAGTGTAGGGGACTGATATTATATTTTCAATACCTACCGTTTCTTTAACTTGTCCACCCATACGCTCTGCAACGATAGCCACTTTTAATCCTTTGCGAGCCGAGTAGATTGCTGCTGAACTTCCTGCAGGTCCTCCACCAACTACTACTACATCAAATTCTCTCACCGTGGGTTTGCAACTGTCATCAAACAAACAGTCGAATGTGTCCTCCATTTTTCTCAATAGTGTAGCTAAATCTCCACGCCCGGTGTGAAACTGCTTGCCGTTGGCAAAAACGGTTGGTACGGCTTGGATATGTAGCGAGTTTACCTCGTCTTCAAAACGTGCTCCATCTACCATTTCATGTGTGATGTTGGGATTTAGCAATGCAAAGATATTAAGCGTTTGTACCACATCAGGGCAATTGGTACAACTTAACGATACAAACGTTTGTAAAGTAACTTTCTCTTGAATCCCTTTGATTCGACGCATAATTGTTTCGTCGGGTAGATTTTTCCCTTTCCCGTCGGCATTAAGCACAGCCAGTAATAACGAAGTAAACTCATGTCCTCCTGGTATGCCTTGGAATTTCACGCCTGTGTCATTACCCTCTTTTAATAGCGAAAACTCAAGTATATCGACTTTGTCCACTTCACTAAAAGTCGCATTTAGGAGGGAAGAACAGCTCACTACATCATTTATAAAACCGACTAATTCTTGAGCATCACTGCGATTAGGGTTGAATTTTACGGCAAAAGTGTATCTGTTTTCAAGTAGTTGAAAAACACTCGTTACTTGGTCTTTTATGCTTTGATCTAACATGAGGTTAAATTTGAGAAGTGAAATCCTTTAGATTTTTGAGTTGATTAATAAAAGAAGAGTGTGGTATTTTAATGTTTAGTCGGTTGAGAAATTTCCACACTCTTCCTCTCTTATTATAAGTTTAGATTTTTCCTACGAGGTCGATACTTGGTTTGAGAGTCTCAGCTCCTTTTTTCCATTTTGCAGGGCACACCTCGCCATCGTGAGTTGCCACGAATTGAGCAGCTTCTACTTTGCGAACAAGTTCGTCGGCATTGCGACCGATGCTGTTGTCTTGAATTTCGGCAATCTTGATTTTGCCTTCAGGATTCACCACAAAAGTGCCACGATAAGCCATTCCGTCCTCTTCAATCATCACGCCAAAACCGCGAGAGAGCACACCTGTTGGGTCGGCAAGCATTGGGTAGCCGATTTTGCGGATTGATTCCGAAGCATCGTGCCAAGCCTTGTGAACGAAGTGCGAATCGGTGCTTACTGAATATACCTCAACCCCTAATTCTTTAAGATATTCATATCTTTCGGCAAGGTCAACAAGCTCGGTAGGGCATACAAAAGTGAAGTCGGCAGGATAGAAAAAGAAGATAGCCCATTTGCCTAAAACATCTTCGTGAGATACAGTTTTGAACTCGCCATTGTGATACGCTTGAACTTTAAATTCGGGTAATTGAGAATTGATAATTGGAGTCATAATTTTTATAGTTTTAATGGTTAATAAATATTTTTCGTTTAGTTGATTTTGATTAGTTGTTGAGGTTATTTCCTCGTTTCTGATGCAAAGATATACACCCCCTCCCACATCATAACAATTTTTTCGATTGATAGTTTTTATAACCTAATAGATAATCTCTATAATAACATATAACAAATTGTTCTATAATAAAATACGCATCAAAAAGCCTATAACACCACAATATAGAGAGTATGCAACTCTCCTCTTGTTTTTCTCAGAAAAATAGGAGAAGTGGCTCAATGAGCCGAGGTGGTTAAAGTTGCAACAACCCAAACTATTCTAATGATATTTTTCTCATAGAATTACCAATTTCTAACGCATGATGCTTCAAAATCCCACTCATGCTAAATATTATGCTAAATATTATCTTTGCATAGGTTGATATTATAACCATTATTTATTACCTTTGCTACTTAATCTATCACTAACCGCAAAGACCATAGAAAACAAAACGCCACAAAGGCAAATAACGAAATTAGAACACCTTGATAGATTTATGAGCATTGGTCGGCTTGCGGTAACTATCAAGGGGTTCGTTGTTTTTAATGATTAACTTCTGATAATATAAAATTATGGCATACAAAGATATTATAAATAATATATGCAGTAATATTCATACAGGTCTTATTGATTTTGATGAACCACGTAGCGAAGCATCAATGCCTACACAGGCATCTTCAGAGTTCATTACTAATAAGCAACAAGGTGATTGGGCAGAGGATGTTCTATTTAGGGCAATTAATGACAATTCCGAGAATGTCGTTGCAGTGAGGTATGGTAAATCGGATGACCTTGTTGCAGGAGATGAAGGATTTGAAAAATTCTTCAATGACTATCAAGCAGAACTCGATGCCATTGGCAAACGCCCAGACATTCTGCTGTATAAAAAGGATGATTTTGATGAATCTCTTGGTTATGACATCAGTTCAAAGTCTAGTAATGAGATTGGTGATTACGTTTTCAGAGCGATTGCTGGCATTGAGGTTCGTTCGAGTGCATTTCTCATCAATAAATATACAGCAGAAGCGAATAGGGTTGTTCGTGAGAATATGGAAAGAGCTATCGAGTTAAAGGATATTGTATTAAACGAATACGTTGACTTGTTGGAGCAGAAACGTCCAGAGTTGATAGCGATTCTTCAACAACTTAACGAAACTTCTATACGATCTATCGACTACAGAAAGCCAACATGGAAGACCTCACAAAGGCTTCAAGAATTAACAGATAATCTGTCTGAATTAAAAGATTGTCTGAAGATAATCCAAAAACGTAATTCATTATCCATTACCCCAAAGGTGGAAGATCTGAAGGTTGTTCGCAAATGGATAATGACCTACAATGTGCCACATTTTTACGTTCAGGTATTTTTTGATAAAGTATATGGCATATCGTTTCAGCACATTCTGGAACTTGTGTCGAATTCAGATTTAGAGGATGATAAATACTTCATCGAACAAGACACAAAGAATCAGAATAAGACAACAATCAAGATACCTTCTCAAGATGGTACTTGCCTTGCAGAAGCGGTTACCGAACCTAATCATCAAAGTGTAAGAAAGGAGTTAAACAAAGGGCGATTGTTGTTCTATGTTAAATTTGATGGTGGTGAGGCATGTTTGGATGCGAAAAATTTTGAATCGCTGTTTGGAATAAAACTCTAAAAGGATGACTCTCGAAGAGAAATATATTTCATCAACACCTCTTGACCATCGCAAGAGATATGCTCAGTTCTTTACACCTGAAAAAATTGCTGAGTTTATGTGTCAATGGGTATTACAGGGCAAGCAGAAAATTCGTATTCTCGAACCAGCATACGGTTTGGGGATTTTTTCACGTGTCCTTGCTCAGAATTCGACTCTATCCGTAGATGCGTACGAAATTGACGACCATATTTTCTCAACTGCGGTTACTGTATGCCCAAATGGAGTGAATCTTAGAAATGAAGATTATGTTACAAGTGATTGGAATGCAAAATATGATGCCATTATTTGTAATCCTCCGTATCTGAAATTTCACGATTATGACAATGCTAATTACATACTAGATGTAAATAATCATTTAGGAACAAAACTTAATGGCTTCACAAACCTCTATGCTTTGTTTCTCCTAAAATCAATTACCCAGTTACAAGAAGGTGGACGATTGGCATACATTATTCCTTCTGAGTTCCTCAATTCAGATTATGGTGTAGAGGTAAAACGTGCTTTGATACAGAGTAACACCCTGCAGCATATAATAGTCATCGATTTTACGAAATGTGCATTTGACGAAGCTTTAACGACTGCCTGTATTCTCCTTTGCGAAAAAAACACCGATTCGGTAAATGTACGTTTCTCGCTTGTTAATAAAATAGAAGGGTTAAACAATTGTTTAAGGGAATATGTAGAGTATAACACGTCGGAACTTGATGCAAATATAAAGTGGAAATCATATTATGAGAAAGGTAATAGTTGTAAATACAATCATCTTGTGCCATTCTCCAAGTTTGCCAAAGTCTCGCGTGGTATTGCCACAGGTGCAAACGAATATTTTATGTTTAATCGTTCAAAGGTAAATGAATATGATATTCCTGAAGAATGCTTGATGCCATGTATCTGCAAAGCTGTAGATGCTTCACAGATCTTTTTTAATCAAAATGATTTTTCAAAATTATTAAACAAAGATAAGGCGGTCTATCTATTCAATGGTAGTGGTGCACTAGATAATACAAGTGTGCTAAGGTACATACATCTTGGTGAAAAATCGGGAGTCAACAAGCGCTATCTTACTGCAAGCCGTTCTCCATGGTATGCTATTGAGAATCGAACTCCTGCGCCAATATGGGTCTCTGTTTTTAATAGAAATGGCTTGAGATTTATTCGAAACGAAGCAAATGTTTATAACCTCACAACATTCCATTGTGTTTATCCAAAAAATACAGAAGTTGATGTTGACGTATTGTTTGCATACCTAATTACAGATGTTGCAAAGGAGATTTTTCTCGACAATTCACGTCAATATGGGAATGGACTTGTTAAATTTGAGCCAAACGATCTAAACAAAGGCAATGTTGCTGATTTGACCATACTTAATACAGAGGAGAGATCTTTTGTTAAGGATATGTATGCGTTTATTAAAAATACTCAGAATGAAAAAGATGGAGTACAGTTGCTGAATGAATTCTTCTCATTGAAATACATAGGTGGCATAAATACGATAGATGTATTTAATAACAGACTTAAAGTACTAAAAGATACTTTTGTGCCTATTCCAGTAGAAGTTGAAAAAAGGATAAACAAACCGAGTGTTAGACAACTCAATTTCTTTGACCTTTTAGAACAATACGAATTTGAACCAATTACTCAAAATGATATAGTTCGTGAGGATAATGTTGTTGAATATAAGACAGTCCCATGTTATCTGCGATTGCCAATAGATATTTCAAAGAATCTCCTCATCTGTAATGTTAAAAAGGATAATTGGGAGCAGTATCTTGATGGTTCTGCCAAAATTTACTATACAGGCAAGAAGTTTCCGACTACGGTTGCACTCAACGAGCTCTACTACTTCATGCCGTATTTTTCTAGAAAAGGCATTCGCGATCTTTACTATATTAAAATTGCCCGACTAGGCTACCGTAAAGAAGGACAGGAAAATGAAGATAAGAATGAACTGCGATTGGTGTTTGAGATTGAATATATCGGTCAGTTATTCGATGACTATAAGAAAATAAAGCTTGAAATCTGGCGAACATTTACAGACACTACGATGGAGAAAATGCTGAACTCTATCGACTAAAGACAAAAGGACATTTTCAAATATGGACAGCTGAGACATTGCGGGGGTATGATTTAAGTGTCGGTAGTTCATCGTATCATGTTTGTTTAACTATTAATACACAAAAGAAGAATTTAGGTGCTGGAATTTATATTCCTGATGACAAAGAAAATTTGCTATGTTCAAGGAATACACTAAACAAATTGAACAGCTTGTCGGAGGCAAAATAGAATGGATAGGAGCAACTAAAGCTACTTGTTTTATGATTCTCTATTCTTGCGATATTAGTGAAGAATGTAAATGGGAACATGCTATCGAATGGTAATTAAATAAGGCACTTGTTTTTAAGGAAATTGCAAGACAATTTGATAAATGACAATGGATGAATTGAATGTATATTAGAAATCTGCTTGTGGGCGTTGTGATGACGGCAAATGCCAATGTTGCGATTGTGAGAACGAACACCCACAAGTAGCCACATCATACGAAGAAATAAATTACGATGATTACATCGACAATCTAAGCGATTGGGATTAGGCACTTGGCAAGCATCTTTATGTGAATTATTCTTTTACGATAGACATACGATGATGTGCTGTTGATTCTTGGCTTTGGTTGTTTTGTCGGTTGCAACTGACTTAGGTAAACATCATTTAATACTCATATTAATCCTCAATATCTTATTGTGAGATTCGCTTCAAACTTGGGTTGAGGTAAGTCTCGTTCGACTATGCCGACCATAAACCGGCTTCGCCGATTTTTATTACTCGCTCACTCTCGAATACTCTGCATTTGACTCTCACAAGGAGCGAGTCGAGTGGTTTGTTTTTATCTTGGTCTAAATAACTATTTCTTAATTCTTTGATGGACTAAAATGGTCCGTTCTGGCATTATGTCAAAAAAAATAATAAGGTGGGGGAGTGAGTGTCGATTTACGCTATGCAAACTCTATATTTCACCCACTACATTATATATTAATCATCTGTTGGGAAAATTTGAGCGTAAAAAACTGTGTTGTGCTGTATGTTTTTCGCGTGAGATTTATTAACTTTGCAAGAAATTTTGCAAAAATATGATCGACGGAATTAAAAAAGTATTACTACTCGGCTCTGGTGCCTTGAAAATTGGACAAGCCGGTGAATTTGACTACTCTGGTTCTCAAGCATTAAAAGCTCTTCGTGAAGAAGGCATTTCAACCGTTCTCATTAACCCCAATATCGCTACGATTCAAACATCGGAAGGTGTTGCCGATCAAGTTTACTTCCTCCCAATTACCCCTTATTTCGTTGAAGAGGTAATCAAAAAGGAAAAACCTGACGGCATTCTCTTGGCTTTTGGTGGTCAAACTGCGTTGAACTGCGGTACTGAACTTTACCTTAATGGTACACTCGAACGCTATGGCGTTAAAGTGCTTGGTACTTCGGTTGAAGCTATTATGATTACTGAAGACCGCGACCTTTTCGTGAAAAAACTTAACGAAATCGACGCTAAAACTCCAGTTTCGCAAGCAGTGGAATCAATGGAAGACGCCGTTGAGGTAGCACACCGCATCGGTTTCCCAGTAATGGTGCGTTCGGCTTATGCTCTTGGTGGTCTTGGTTCAGGTATCTGTGCCAACGATGAAGAGTTTAACACACTTTGCGAAAGTGCGCTTGCTCACTCTAAACAAATTCTCGTTGAAGAATCGTTGAAGGGTTGGAAAGAAATCGAATTTGAAGTAATACGCGATAAAAACGACCACTGCTTCACTGTAGTGCCAATGGAAAACTTCGACCCACTAGGTATTCACACTGGTGAATCAATCGTAGTTGCTCCTATCGTATCGTTGACTCAAGAGCAAATCAAAATGTTGCAAGATATCGCTATCAAAGTGGTGCGCCACATTGGTATCGTGGGTGAATGTAACATTCAATATGCATTCAATGCTGAAACTAACGACTATCGTATCATCGAAATCAACGCTCGTTTGAGCCGTAGTTCGGCATTGGCATCTAAAGCTTCGGGTTATCCATTAGCATTCGTTGCTGCAAAACTCGCTCTTGGTTACACACTCGACCAAATCGGCGAAATGGGTACACCTAACTCGGCTTATGTAGCTCCGTCGGTTGATTATATGATTGTGAAAATCCCACGTTGGGACTTGACTAAGTTTGCTAACGTTGACCGTGAAATCGGTTCTTC
>CAJGDJ010000023.1 GCA_904502025.1 uncultured Muribaculaceae bacterium | reverse complement strand
TATCGTAGCATCGTTGGTCAACAAATTCTCACCAATTGCACGAGCCCATTCTTTTGCTTCGGGGATAACAGGTTCATTATCATATCCACGATAGAAAATAATTGGGAAGTTCACACGGTTAGATGTACCGGTTGCATTTGAGTGTATTGATAGGAAAAGGTCGGCACCGGTTGCATTAGCAAGACGACCTATTGTTTCCAAACCCAAGTCATCGGCTGAAGTGTTTGTTACACGCGACATATATACTGTAGCACCAAGTTCGCGTAACAATTCACGCATACGAAACGCTTTGTCCATATTTGACTTTGATTCCCAAAAGCCCATAGTGTCGCCCAACTCATAAGGATAAACCACTACGTTACGGTCATTTGATTGATCGTGACCACCATGACCGGGGTTGATATAGATAATGAGGTCACTATAATCTGTTGCCATAGCCGACAATGTAGCCACACCGGCAAGCATTAATGCAAAAAATTTCTTTTTCATATCTTGTGTCCTCCTATCTTATTTTAGTTTGATATTCATTTGATAAAGACGTCCGTCGATTGTTGAATAAACAATCTTTCCTGCCTCAATTGATGCCGTTGGATTCATTGTCATTGACTCAGGTTTAGTGAGTTCCTGTTTTTGCGAACCGTCAACAGAGAGAAGTAGGATTTGAGAAGAGTGATAATTGTAACCATCGTTAGTAGCATTCATTGCTACGATGTGATCGTTACCATACCACACCGGTGATTCATAATTACCCGGCATAGCAAGAATATTTCCATTGAGGTCGGTAATCACAATACCGTGAGCTGCTGCAAAAAACATTACTTTCTTTCCGTCGGGTGAAAGAGATGCCCAAATATAACCTGCACTACCTTCGATTGGAGTATAAGCCTTTTCAACACCATTTTTAGCAATGAAAAGTTGAGCACCCTCAGTGCGAACACGTGTTGCTTTTGAATCGGTTGTAACGAGTTTTCCATCTACAGTAGTAGCAAAACCTTTTGCGGTAGCAACCAGGCGACCTACTACACGACCTTGTTGTGTCATTTCGATTGTTTGACGAGAAGCAATATCATACTTCTTTACTTGACGTAGATTACGAACACCTTCTCGAGTTTGAGTAACGAAATAAATTTCTTTTCCATCGGGAGAAAACGACGCATCAAAACCGGCACGAGCCTCTGTACTTACTTTAACGACTACATTATCGTTAAAATCATACAATCTCAAGCCTTTGAAGTTTACCTCTGAAAACAATAATTGAGAGCCGTCAGAGCTAAGTATAGGATGATACATTTCGCTCTCCACTCCTTTTAGCAAAGGAGTTACCGACTCTACTTCTGCAATTTGTGCATTCATCGACATTACGCCAACAATTGCCATGATTGAGAGTAACAGTTTTTTCATAAAAATGGTATTATAAAGTTAATATTTTATGTTAGTTCTTTGTTAATAAGCTTTTACATATACCAACAACCTCAAACGAGCACAATCATTCGAAGTTAAAGTGTATAGATGTACAAAGATATATAAAATTATTTGAATTTAAGTTTCCTCATTCATTAATTTTTGCTGACTTTAGCCTAAAAATATATAAAAACGAGCTACATCAACACCATGACATCGCTCGTTTTTTACGGTTTTTATTTATGAGGTATTTATCCGCCTAATATTCCAATATTTATTCCACTATCAATTTTGAGATTATTGAACCTGCAACAGTTTCTACTTTCACAAAGTAAATTCCGGCTGAGAGTGATGAAGCATTGATAGTAACGTTGTTATCGTTACACTTTTGAGATGCAACAATAATACCGGTGGCCGAATATACATCAACATTTTCAATCTCTTTAGATGACGACACTGTAAATGAGCCGTTTGTAACAGGATTAGGATATATATTTACACCACTACCATCACCTATGGTTATGCTTTCAACCGATACATAATTGTTATATTCTGCTGATAGTTCACTAATCTTGATTGATTGTTCACCTTTGTAAGCTGTATTTGTTTCAATTGTGAAATTGATATAGTGTAATGAAAGAGGATATAGAATCAAATCTGCAGGGTCGCCCAATTCGCTAATTGGCAATTCTATGCGATGAGTTGCTCCTGCTTCCCACACTTCGCCTGAAGTTGGCTTCAATTCCAACTTATTGATTTTAGTGTGTTGAGGTGAACGCAAGTCAATATTTATGCTCTTGATATTCACTGTAGGAGTAAATTCAAACCACAATTTATCGGGTAGAGAATAATAAGTTATATCCTTTGATATTTGAATAGTTGCAGCACGAGGAGAACCGTATGTGAACGATAGTGTTCCATCTTCGGCTAAAGCACTATTTGTGATACCCGATGCTCCTTTAATAGTCCAACCATTCATATCATTTAATTCCATTTTAGGAGCAGGAGCTATTTCAACTGTTACTGTTGTTGTGTCAAGGAATTCTCCTACTAATCCAACAACTTGAGTAGTACCCTCTTTATATCCACGAAGCACACCATTTTCATCAATATCAGCCACTGAAGGGTCTTCAACTGTCCACTTTATTGAAGCAGCATCGTAGGTATATATATTTTCTCCGATTTGGGCTGTAACTTCCATTGGATATTCGCGAGTGGCATCAATAAGGATAGGCTTGATGCGGATTGCGATTTCAGCATCAACAACTTCTATTTTCTTTGTTACACTCACACCATTATAAGTTGCGGTTAATTCGCTTTGACAAGCGTTACCCCCGGCGATAAACTTCATTCCATCACATGTTCCAAGTGAATCGGGGCAAGAAAGCGTAAATCCTTGCACATTTTTATCAATCAAATCGCCATATTGGTTATACCCAAGAATCACAGGTTGATATTGAGAATAAATAGGTGCTTGAAGTGAATATTCTTCAAACTCAAGGCGTGTAATCACATCATCTTGCGGAGCTATTGAGTAGAAGAACCAGCCATTAGCCACCGCACGAGGAGTTCCCTCTGTTGTTTTGTTAATAACCTTACCTTCAACCATCATTTGAGCAGAACCACCTGCGTCCATGTTCATAATGTTGGTACAGCCAAAGTATTTCATAATATCACACATCACAAATGTGTTACAACCAGCCGACTTGCCATAAACAGGATCAACCGACATGTCAATTACCACATTGATAAGTGTTTTGCGGTCAGCCGTTGTTCCATAAGCTGTACGCGAATATGTTTTTGAGTTATATGAATCCACTGTGTTGAGGTCGGTTAATACGCCATCAACCATTACCACTCCGTTACCACCAATAAGTTGTTCAATTTCAGGAGCAGTACCGTCAGGTTGCAACCATTTGAGGTCGATAGTCAATACATCACCGGGAACAAGCGAAGCAAGGAGGTCTTTATTGGCACCACGTCCCATAAGACATAGGTCATAATCGCCAAGTTGACCTGCACCAGCATCTGTTTTCACCTCTTGCACAGTACATGACATTGGGCGACCGACCATCCACTCATTTCCTTCGTTGATTTTGAGGTAAACCTCTGTCGATACGTTTTCTGCTCTACGCAAGCGTTGAGTACCACTCTCGTCGGCATATTGGTCAGCAGGGATAAAACTTTTATCACGACCGAAGAAATGGTTATAAAGACCAATTTCGCCATCACGCACAAGTTTATTTGTTTGGTGAATCACAAGTGATCCTAACTTTGCATTTGTCACCCAACCTCTATAATACATGAAGTCGATATACATTCTCTTGTCGGGTGTGATAGCCACACAACCAGGCGAGCCATTATTGTGCCCCCACCAGTCGGTATGAGCATTAGTTTCGGTAATAATCTCACCATTACGCACATTACCATTGAATGTTGCACCTACAAGATATTCAGCCCATGGCCATTGACCCGACACACACCAGAAGTTACCATTAGCACCTGCCAATGGGCGTTTTTCTTCTGTATATTGTCGTGTATATGCGTTAGCAAGTTTTTCAGTTTTTCCAAGTTGTTCACCACCTTGAGTAGTTTCAACACGGTTATATGGATTGTTGAGGTCCATAGTAATCATGTTGACATTCAATGGAAAATCGGGAATACGAAGACGTTTATAGTTTACCCCTGGACCCAAATCACGATCAATCAACATATCCATCTGATAGTCAGTCCCTTGAATAGGTATAATTTCGGCACTCGCCGATAATGTGATTGCCATTGTGGCAACAAGTGATAAAATCTTTTTCATATCGTATGAGATTTAATTATTTCACGATTAGTTTAGAGTTTGATGCACCTGCTTCAGTTTCTACTTTCACAAAATAGATACCTTTTGCGAGTTTTGATGCACTGAGAGTTACATTATTAGCATCGCATTTAACCGATTCAACCAACACTCCTGCTGTTGAATATACATCAACATTTTTAATCACTTTTGATGATGATACTGTAAATATACCATCACTCACGGGGTTAGGATAAACCTTCACCCCACTACCCTCTCCTATTGTTAAACTCTCAACCGATGCATAGTTACTATATTCGGCACTCAACTCACTGATCTTGATTGATTGTTCACCTTTGTAAGCAGTATTTGTTTCAATTGTGAAATTGATGTAGTGCAATGAAAGTGGATAGAGAATCAAATCGGCAGGGGCACCCAATTCGCTAATTGGCAATTCGATGCGATGAGTAGCACCTGCTTCCCACACTTCGCCTGTGGTTGGTTTCAATTCCAATTTATTGATTTTAGTATGTTGTGGCGTACGCAAGTCAATATTTATGCTCTTAATGTTTACTGTAGGAGTAAATTCAAGCCACAATTTATCGGGTAGAGAATAATAAGTTATATCCTTTGATATTTGAATAGTTGCAGCACGAGGAGAACCGTATGTGAACGATAGTGTTCCATCTTCGGCTAAAGCACCATTTGTGATACCTGATGCTCCTTTAATTGTCCAACCATTCATGTCGGCAAATGAGATTGATGCCGATGATGCTATCTCTACTGTTACATAAGTGGTATCAACAAAATCTCCAATAGTTCCTACTACCATTGATTTCCCTTCTTTTAGACCACAAAGCACTCCATTTTCATCAATTGAAATTACATCGCTATTTTCTACTTTCCATGTAATAGCCGCAGGGTTATAAATATACACTTCGTCATCTATTGTAGCAGTAACTTCCATAGGATATTCACGAGTTGCGTCAATGAGAATTGGTTTGATGCGTATTGCAAGTGGAGCCACTACTACTGTCATTGTTTTTGACACACTCACACCGTTGTAAGAAGCAGTAAGTTCGCCTACTGCATCACCTCCACCTGCCGTAAACTCAGTGCCGTTACAAGTACCCAACGAAGCATCACAACTCAATGTAAAGCCCTTGAAATCATCGTCAACGATGTCGCCATATTGGTTATAAGCGATGATTTGTGGTGAATAAGTAGCATATGTAGGTGCTTGTAATTTGAGATCTTTAAACTCAAGACGTGCCACTGCATCATCTTTTGGAGCTATTGAATATAAGAACCAACCATTAGCCACAGCACGTGGTGAACCTTCGGTAGTTTTATTAATAACCTTACCTTCAATCATCATTTGAGCCGAGCCACCGGCATCAACATTACAAAGGTTGGCACATCCATAATGTTTCACAATTTGACACATCACGCGAGTGTTACAACCTGCCGATGTCCCATATACTGGGTCGGTTGATTTGTCAATAACGATAACATAAAGAGTGCGACCATCGGCACTTGAACCATAAGCACAACGAGAATACACTTGAGAGTTATATGTTTCATCATCATTGCGACCTGTCATTTCTCCATTAGCCATCACGATAGCATTTCCACCAATAAGTTGCTCAATCACAGGAGTTACGCCATCTAAAGTAGTCCATCCATAATTGATAGTTACTTGGTCGCCTGCAACGAGTTTCGCAAGTAATTCTTGTTTGTCACCACGACCTACAATACAGAGATCGTAGTCGCCAAGTGTACCAGTACCAGCGTTTGTTTTCACCTCACCCACCGTGCAAGTCATTGGCTGACCCGCCATCCAACGTTGTCCCTCATTTATTGAGAGATACACTTCAGTGGCAACACCCTCCACTAATTGGAAGTGACGGGTTCCACTATCATCTTTATACACATCTACCGGCATAAAAGCCTTTGAACGGCCATAGAAGTGATTATACAACGCTATTTCATTGTTACGAACCACCTTATTGGTTTGATATATTTCAGGACTGCCAATCTTGTCGTTGATAGCATATCCTTTATAGTTCATTGTTTCGATAAAGAGATTTTTTGATTCATCTACTGCAATCACACCGGTGCGTTCAGGACCACCGTCCCATTGGTCGGAATATGCATTAGTTTCGGTAATAATCTCACCATTACGAAGATTACCGTTATAAGTAGCTCCTACCAACAAGTCGCTATGAGGCAATTGCCCAGTCACACACCAGAAGTTTCCATTGGCACCTGCAATAGGGCGTTTATCGTCATACATATTTTTGTAACGAGTGTATGCTGTTGCTAATTTTTCGGTTTTAAAATGTGTATCCGATGCTTGAAATGTTTCGATGCGATTATACGGATTATTCATATCCATCTGCAAGATATTCACATTCAACGGATATTCGGGAATGCGTAATCGATAATGGTGAATACCAGGACCGATATCCAGACTTTCAATTACATCTACATGGTAATTTTTGTCGTTGATAAAAATTGTATCAACTTGTGCCGATGCCATCAATCCTGCAAGTAGTAGCATCACTGAGAGTAATTGTTTTCTCATATATGGTAATATTTTAGGTTATTTTACAAAGGTAATGCTTTTAATTGAAAAGAAGAATGTATAATATAGTATTTTTTAAAAACTTCGGTCTAATGGTCAAAACTTCACATTGCTACAAATAGGTGCATCATCTCAATGCCAATAGATCGCCATAGTCGCTTACAATCCATGTGTCAGCCAAAGCTCACACAACACACTCGCACATCTTAGGAGCATCAAGCAGCCTCAACTCTTAGTGGTCCTAATTGACCCAGTGGTCTTATTAAAATCCCTACCACATATGATCTATACAACACAACAACGGCTCCCATATCTGGAAGCCGTTGCTACTCTATTGTGATTTAGAAAAATCTTTTTAGAAGAGACTTGCTATTGATGTTACACCATCGGTGAGACCAAGAAGTGAGTTGTAAACACAACTTGCGATACCGAGGATGATGATACCTGCTACACAAATCCACATTGCAGTGCGTTCAGAGCAAGCCGATTTGAAGTTTGCAATCTTACATTCACCTTGGTGGATAAACATCGCTTTCACTACAAGGAGATAGTAGTAGAGTGAAATGATAGTGTTAATCAACGCAATCAACACGAGCACATAGATAGCGATACTTCCTTGTTCGATGGCTCCTGTGAAGATGAAGAATTTGCTGAAGAAACCTGCAAACGGAGGGATACCTGCCAATGAGAACATTGCAAGCATCATTGTGAACGACAAGCGTGGATTGGTTTTGTATAATCCTTTGTAATCGTCCATGCTCACCATGCCGGTGTTGTTTTCAATGGCTTGAATCACACCAAAGGCAGCGAGGTTAGAGAAGATATACACGAGGATATAATACATCAATGATGAAACACCTGTTGCAGTCATTGCAATCACACCAAGCATGATATAACCGGCTTGTGACACTGATGAGAATGCCAAGAAGCGTTTCATGTTGCGTTGGCGAATAGCAAAGAGGTTACCGATAGTGATGGTGAGGATAATCAACGCATAGAGCATCCATTCCCACACTTGTGAGTAAACTGTGCCAAACACTTGTGCCATAATCACCAAGAATGCAAATGCAGCAGCACCTTTTGAGATTACCGATAGATAAGAAGTAACCGATGTGGGTGCACCTTGGTAAACGTCGGCTGTCCACAAGTGGAATGGTACCAATGAAAGTTTGAAACCGATACCTGCAATCACGAATGCAACAGCTACGATGAGCATCACACCTTGTTCGGCAGCGATTTTGGCTGCGATAGCATCAAAATAGAGTGAACCTGTGAGGGCATACACAAATGACAAGCCCATCAAGAACACTGCCGATGAGAATACTGCAGTAAGGATATATTTGATAGCGGCTTCGTGGCTTTCAACACGTTTTTTGTCGAAGGCAACCATTGCAGCCAATGGCAATGATGCTGCTTCAAGACCGATAACGAAGAGAAGGAAGTGACGAGCCGAAATCATCAAGTACATACCAAACAATGTAACGAGCAACAATTCGTAGAATTCACCACGGCGAATAACTTGATCTTCGCTATTGGCCCATTTCATTGATTGAATGAGAACGATAAACACACCTATGTTGAGAATGTTTTTGATGGCTACCACGATTGCCGAGGTGTTATACATTCCGGCAAAAGCATCGGTGGCACATGCTCCATTCAAACATGGGCAGAAGAATCCATAAAGAGTAAATATTCCAAACAACATTGTTGTTATGCCTGCAAGTGCACTTTGTGACTTTTTAGGCATAAAAGTGTCATAGAAGAAGACTAATAGAAATATGACTAACAATCCTATTTCTTGCTTCATTGCTAAAAATTGTGAGTAATCCATTTCTATTTATCTTTAATTAATAAAACCTAATACTGTAAAGAATTCGGGGTTGAATGTAAACTTAATCAAATCACTGAAGAAGTTAGGGAAACAACCTATAGCTGCAACACACACAATGAGAGTGATAGCCGAGAAGCGTTCCCACCATGTAGCGTCGGTCAATTGCAAATGATGTTCGTCTTGAACAGGGCCAAAGAGCAATTTGCCTACTACACGAAGAATGTAAACCGCAGTGATTACGATTGAACAGCATGCTACGATAGTGAACACGCGATGGAACATATCGGTGTGTTGGAATGAACCAACGAAGATTGTCATTTCGGCTACGAAACCACTCAACCCTGGAAGACCGAGTGATGCCATACCGGCAATAACATAACATACAGCCAAGAAAGGCATAATCTTCATCAATCCACCCATCTCACGAATGTCGCGAGTGTGTGTGCGACCATAAATCATACCTATAAGAGCGAAGAACAAAGCTGTCATCAAACCGTGAGAAAGCATTTGCATGATAGCACCTGTCATTGCAGTGGTGTTGAGCATCAAGATTGCAAACAACACAAGACCACAGTGGCTCACTGATGAATAAGCATTGATGTATTTAAGGTCGGTTTGAACACATGCACTAAATGCACCATATACAACCGAAATACCTGTTAGAATCAAGAAAATCCAAGCAAGTTCATTTGCTGCTTCAGGCATAAGATACATTGACACACGGAAGCAACCATAACCACCAAGTTTCATCA
Organism: uncultured Muribaculaceae bacterium; assembly: GCA_904502025.1. Lineage (GTDB taxonomy): Bacteria > Bacteroidota > Bacteroidia > Bacteroidales > Muribaculaceae > RGIG4079. The sequence continues at coordinate 21,848 of CAJGDJ010000023.1, read as the reverse complement.
ATACACCTGCATGAAGCATTGACACTGCAGTTGGTGCTGATGCGTGACCGTCGGGACTCCATGTGTGGAATGGGAACATAGCACCAAGCACACCGAAACCAACGAATGTCATTGGGAATAAGAACATTTGCCAATCATGTGGGATTGCCTTATTTGATGCAATTTCAACAATGTTCCAAGTGAGTTGAGTGCCCTCTGGAGCAGAGTGGAAATAGATACCGATGAGACCGAGCATCAAGAATGCCGAACCACCCATCAACATCAATGTCAACTTCATTGCTGAATACTCTTTGCGACCTGTACCCCAAAGACCAATCAACAAGTACATAGGTATAAGCGCAACTTCATAGAACATGAACATAGTGAACAAGTCGATTGAGATAAAGAATCCAAACACACCTGTTGACAAGAGAATCAACCACAAGAAGAAATCCTTTGGAAGTGGATTGATTTTCCATGAAGCGAATGAACCAGCAAATACAATAATTGCCGAAAGCAAAATCATTGCAACTGAAATACCGTCAACACCAATAGCGAGATTAATGTTGAGTGGGCCAAACCAGCTCCATGAATCGGTATAAAGCATTTGAGCAGTTTCACCTGCTGCACGAAGTGCAAGGTAATCTACCAACAAATAAACAGAGAGAGCAACCAATGCAGTAGAACCTACAACAGCAACGGTGCGGATCTGCTTCAAATTGTCTTTTTGGCAGAGGAATAATCCGAGCAACATGAGCACCGGAATTATCACGAAATATAATAATATATTTAATCCAAATAACATAATTTTCAAATTTTAGATTTGCACCATTGTTATAAAATCACACACACAATTGTTACACCTGCGAGCAACAATGCACCGAGGATGTAAACCCATACATATTGTTGAACACTACCTGATTGCAAACCTTTAATCTTTTCAGATGCGTTATTGGTAATTGTAGCAAAACTATCCATTGTTCCATCGATAATTTTGCGGTCAAACCACGCTATAGAACGGCTCACGAGGTTAAAGATAATCTTGTGAGTGATAAAGATATAAAGTTCGTCGAAGTAGAAACGATTGTAAGCAGCAGTCCACAAGCCCTTCATAGAGTTTTTCATCTTTGTTGGGATTGCATTTTCTTTGCGATACATCACTGTAGCAAGAGCAATTGCACACACAGCAACAACGATGCTGGTAGTAGCCACTGTCCAATCAAGGTGAATGATATACTCTTCACGATTCCATGTTACGAATTCTCCGAAAGGAATGAATCCGGCTACACATGAAATAGTTGCAAGGATAATCAATGGCAATGACATTGTCCAAGGACCATCGTGTGGAGTGTGGTGTCCGTAATCAGGATTGTTCCACCAGAAGATGCGATAGTAAAGACGGAACATATAGAATGCTGTCAAACCTGCAACAGCAGTCATCCAAATACCCCAAAGTGGACTATTATTGAATGCTGCAGTTAGGATTTCATCTTTAGAGAAGAATCCCGCAAATGGAGGAATACCTGCAATTGCAAGACAGCCAATGAGGAACGTGATGTGAGTAATTGGCATATATTTGCGAAGACCACCCATTGATGTATAATCGTTAGAGTGAACTGCGTGAATCAATGCACCTGCACCCAAGAACAAGAGAGCCTTGAACATTGCGTGAGTAAACAAGTGGAACATTGATGCCATATATCCAAGACCTTCGTGGAATTCGGGACGTGCAACACCTAATGACACAACCATAAACGCGATTTGCGAAATAGTTGAGAACGCAAGGACACGTTTAATGTCAATTTGTGTACATGCCACGATTGCTGCATAAAGAGCTGTCAACGCTCCCACTACGGTTACGATTTCTAATGCCGATTCTTGAACGATGTAAACAGGAAACATACGAGCCACCAAGAACACACCGGCAACAACCATTGTTGCTGCGTGGATAAGAGCCGAAACAGGTGTTGGACCTTCCATCGCATCGGGCAACCAAATGTGAAGTGGCATCATAGCCGATTTACCCATACCTCCCATAAAGATGAGTACTAAGCCCCATGTCAACACTGAGCCACCCATGAACATTGCACCTTGAGTGCTTGCAAATGCCAATTCTGGATTTGAGGTCATGGTTATAAAGTCGAATGTTGAGCTATAGAATGAGAGAATCAAGATACCAATCAAGAAACCGAGGTCGGCAAAACGAGTAACGATAAACGCTTTCTTAGAAGCTGAGACAGCCGATGGTTTTGTGTAGTAGAAACCAATCAAAAGATAAGATGATGCACCCACAAGCTCCCAGAAGATATACATTTGGAAGATGTTAGTAGCAACAACCAATCCCAACATTGAGAAACTAAACAATGAAAGGAACGCATAATAGCGTTGGAACCCTTTTTCGCCATGCATATATCCAAGGCTATAAAGATGCACCATAAATGAGATTGTAGTAATAACCACAAGCATCATAGCTGAAATTGGGTCAAGAAGGAAACCGAGCTTGATTACCAAGTTTTCGGTAAATTCCAACCATGTATAATCAAATACTGCATATTGCAATCTTTCACCAACAGCATTAACAAATAATTCACTGCCACTGAAGAAATAATTATATGCAGTGGTATAAGCAAGCACTAATGCTGTACCCATACCCAATGTACCGAGCCAGCCGGCTGCACGATGGCTCATCTTATTCCCAAATAGTCCCAACAAAAGGAACATACACAAGGGAATAGCTAAAATCATTAAAGGCATTGTAATATCCATAGTGCTTAAAATTTCATTTCGTTAACGTCTTCTACATCAATATTCTTTGACACTCGGAAGAGGTTAATGATAATAGCAATAGCCAAAGCAGTTTCAGCTGCAGCTATCGCAATAGCAAATAGGGTAAAAAACATACCCTCCATCTGTCCGGGGAACAAGAATCGATTAAAGACAACAAAGTTAATATCAACAGCGTTGAGCATAAGCTCAAGTGAAATTAATATCGCAATCATATTTCTACGAGTAATGAACCCATAGACACCACAGCAAAACATTATTAAGCTGGGAATTATATAATATAACATCGTAAGTTCCATAATCGATTATCTTTTACGAGCGACAACGATGCCACCAATTATACATGCGAGTAATAACACACTGATTGCTTCAAAGGGCAATAAATACTGACCTGTACCTGTGCCCATCAAGTTCTCACCAAGTTTATCCATGGTGATAAAGTCCATTGAAGGCAAAGTTTTACACAAGTCGGCACAACGGCTAAATAAAGCATAACCGGCAACAGCAAGAGTTGCAACGGCAGCTACCAAACCAAGTACACGCTTCTTTGAAGTAAGTTTTGTACTGTTGTCACCAGGGTGGCTTGTCAACAATATTGAGAAGACAAACAACACTACTATACCCCCTGCATATACTGCAATTTGCACAGCACCCAAAAACTCATAATCGAGGTGGAAATAAATTCCGGCAGTAGCAAAAAGAGTGAATAGCAAGTAGGTCGCCGAACGCAAAATTTTGCGAGAGGTAACAGTCAGTACCGAAAAGACAATAATCGACAACACGATTATGCCTAACATAATGATACTTCCTACTGATTCCATATATTGTTATTAATTTTTTATTTTTCTTCGTTAGTTTTAGCTTCTTCGGCTTTCGGAGCATCAGTTGCTGGTTTTGCTTCAGTAGCTGCTTTTTTTGCTGCTGCTGCCTTTGCTGCTGCAATTTTAGCTTCACGTTCTGCTGCAGCCTTAGCGATTTGCTCTGGTGTTGGAGCCGGTTCTTCCTTCTCGGGAAGATAATTAAGTTGTTTCACAAGTTTTTCGCGTGTAAACACAGCTTGTTCAAAATCATTAGAAAACTCCAATGCATCTTGAGGACAAGATGTTACACATAATTGGCAGAAAGTACAGCTTCCCAAGTCATAAATATACTTGTCTAACTTACGTTTCTTTTTTCCGTCCCATGTGTCAACCATTTTAGTTGTGAGTGTGATTGTTCCATTTGGGCAATTACGTTCACAAATTCCACAACCAATACACTTGTGGTTTCCTTCCTCATCATACTTGAGTTCCAAAACCGCTCGGAATCGCTCGGGAACTTTAACGATTTCACGATGTTCGGGATATTTTTCAGTAATCTTAGGTGTTACAAATTCTTTACCGGTAATTTGCATACCTTTTACAAGGCTTGCCAAGCCGGCACCTAATGATGAAAAATAATCTTTTACACTTCCCATAGAATTTAGTCTATATCTATATTATTAAGTTATTATTATTTACTTATCTCACTTGTCCACCAACAATATCGAGCAATTCATTTGTGATGCTTTGTTGACGTAACTTGTTGTATTCCAATCTTAATTGTTCAAGCAATTTTTTAGCATTATCGTTAGCACTTTGCATTGCCATCACACGAGCTGCTTGCTCTGAAGCACGATTCTCTGTGAAAATTTCTTGCATTGTCGATAATAGGAACAATGGCAACACCGAGGAAAAAATCTGATTCACATCGGGTTCAAAAAGATATGGTCGAGAAGATTTGAAAGTAGCACCCTCGGGCATAAACGATTCTTGCACAACAGGCAATATTTGTTCAAAACGTGGGCATTGACGGCTCATACTCTTAAAGTTCATATATAACACATCTACCAAATCGGTTTCGCCAAATAAAAATTGTTGCTGTAATTGAGCCATAAAGGCTTTTACACCTTCGGCTTCAGTTTTAGAATTTACACCGTCAACTGCAACCACCGATATATTTGCAAATGCAATTTTATTAACGGCTTTAAGCATTTTAGCCCCAACCGGGATTATTGTAACTTTGACATCTTCGCCATAAGTTGAACGATAGTATTGTAAACGTTCAAGTAATTGCTTGAATATATTCACATTATAGGCTCCGCAAAGTCCATCATCAGAACCAAGCACCACGATGTTTACATGCTTCACATCACGAGCTTCAATTAATGGTGATGAGAATTGTGCATCGGCACTTAACAAATTGGCAATAATAGTTTCAATTTGAGTGCGAAAAGGCAACTGACGCTTCAAAGCCTGCTCAGCCTTGTGCATCTTAGCCGAAGATATCATCTTCATTGCACCGGTAATCTTTTCAGATGAAGCTACCGAACCAATTCTACCTTTTAATTCTCTTAACGTTGCCATCTAAAAAAGTCTTTATTAATAACGACTTGCTATTTCATTAGCCACCGCTGTGATTTTTGCTTCAATTTCGTCGGTTAGTTGACCCGCACGAATTAAATCGAGAACATCGGTTTGATGTTTTGCATGCAGCATTTGAATGAACTGTTTTTCAAATTCAGACACCTTTTCCATTGGCACTTTTTGTAACAATCCTTTTACACCACAATATATCACTGCAACCTCTTCTTCTACCAACATTGGTCGATATTGAGGTTGAATCAATAATCGTTCATTTTTGCGACCTTTGTCAATTACACGAGCTGTTACGGGGTCGATATCTCCACCAAATTTGGTAAATGATTCAAGTTCACGGAATTGAGCTTGGTCGATTTTCAAAGTACCTGCAACTTTCTTCATTGACTTGATTTGAGCACTACCACCAACACGCGACACAGAAAGACCCACATTGATTGCCGGACGGATTCCTCGGTTGAACAATGCTGTTTCAAGGAATATCTGTCCATCAGTAATAGAAATTACGTTTGTAGGGATATATGCCGACACGTCGCCTGCTTGTGTTTCAATCACAGGAAGAGCAGTGAGCGAACCACCACCTTTCACCATTGGCTTAAGCACTTCGGGGAGGTCGTTCATATTTGAAGCCACCTCTTGATTATCAATAATCTTTGCAGCACGTTCAAGCAAACGAGAGTGGAGATAGAAAATATCACCGGGATATGCTTCACGTCCTGATGGGCGTTTCAAAATCAATGAAATTTCACGATAAGCTACAGCTTGTTTTGACAAATCATCATATACAATCAATGCGTCACGACCAGTATCGCGAATATATTCACCAATAGCTACACCTGCGAATGGTGAGTAATAACGCATTGCAGCCGAGTCAGAAGCTGATGCTGCAACAACCACCGTGTAATCCAATGCACCATTTTTACGCAATGTATCAACAGTAGCTGCTATTGACGATGCTTTTTGACCAATAGCTACATATATACAATATACGGGGTTTCCTTCTTCAAAACTCTTGCGTTGATTAATAATTGTATCAATAGCGATAGCTGTTTTACCAATCTGACGGTCGCCAATGATAAGCTCACGTTGTCCACGACCAATGGGTACCATTGAGTCAATAGCCTTAATACCTGTTTGCAATGGTTGTTTTACCGGTTGACGGAAAATTACACCGGGAGCTTTGCGTTCAAGAGGAAGGTCTATTAAATTGCCATCAATAGGTCCTCGTCCATCAATAGGCTCACCCAACACATTAATAACACGACCAAACAAACCTTCTCCCACTGGAATAGATGCAATCTTTCCGGTGCGTTTTACTGTCATGTTTTCGGTTACCTTATTTACATCGTTGAGCAAAATAACCCCCACATTGCTTTCTTCAAGATTGAGAGCAACACCTTTAACGCCATTTTCAAACTCTACGAGCTCATTGGCACACACATTATCAAGTCCAAATACATGGGCAACACCGTCGCCAACCTCAAGGACTGTTCCAACTTCTTCAAACGAAACTTTAGAGTTTACGTTTTCAAGCTGCTGTTTTAATACTTCAGATATCTCGCTTGGATTAATCATCACAAATTATTTTCTAAGAAGATTTAAACGCAATTGTTTCAATTCATTTTGCACAGATGCATCAAGTCGTTCTGAATCAATATTCACAACAAATCCACCTATGAGTTGAGAATCTACTCGTTGGCTATATTCCATTGAACCGCCATTAAGATGCTTCTCAATGAGTTTTTGGAGTCGTGTTTGATCAGCTTTATCCATTGGTGCTGCCGATACGACTTCTACCAAATAAATATTATTGGCCTTACGATATATAGTCAGATATGCTAAAGCAATAGAACGTATGAGCGATAAACGATTATTTTCAACCAACAATTTAAGAAAATCGGCAAAACATGTATGAGATTTTTCGGTTCCTGAAGCAATATTTAACAACTTCACTTTATCTTCACTTGAGATAAATGGGTTATTCATAACTTCCTGAAGCTTACTATCTACCACAAATGTGCTCGATAATTGTTGCATCAATTCATACATAGGTTTATCCTGACCCTTTTCAAGTGCATACTTGTAAAGAGCCTTAGCATATCGGCGTGGAATAAGACCTTCGTTCATTGCGTTTATTAATTTTTGTTCTCTATTTCGTCAAGAAGAGTGTTTACCAACTGTTTTTGAGCTTTATCTTCGGCAAGCTGAGTTCTAACAACTTTTCCTGCAATGTCAAGAGCAAAGGCACTCACTTCATCACGGAAAGTTTGTTCAGCCTCTTTGCGAGCAAGCTCTATTGATTGTTTAGCGTTGTCCATCACTTTCTGAGCCTCTTTTTGAGCTGCTTCGCGAGCATCTTCGATGATTTGAGTTTTCATCTTGTCAGCTTCACGTAGCATATCGGCTTGTTGACGACGAGCTTCTGCTATATATTTTTCAGCCTCTTCACGGGCGTGGTCAAGTTGCTCTTTAGCATTTTGAGCGTATTCCACACCTTTATCAATCAACTCGGCTCGTTGATCAATGCCCTTTAATATCACCGGCCAACCCCACTTCGCCAACACAAAGAAGAGCACGGCAAATGACACGAACATCCAAAATATCAAGCCAAATTCAGGCGTGAATAGTTCCATACTATAGAATTAACTTGTTATTACACAAATAATGCAAGAATGCAGACGATAACAGCGAAAAGAGCAACACCTTCAACAAGTGCAGCGATAACAATCATATTACTACGAATATCACCTGCTGACTCTGGTTGACGAGCGATAGCTTCCATCGCAGCGGCACCAATTTTACCGATACCAAGACCTGCACCAATAGCTGCCAATGCAGCACCAAAACATGCACCTACTTGTAATAAACCTTCTGCGGCTAAAATCATTGCTAACATAATCTTAAGTTTTTAATGTTATTGTTTATTTAATTATTTATTTTTTCGTTTAATATTCATTTATTGATGTTACTCATGATGAGGCTCTTCTTGTGCCAACGATATGAAAATTGTTGACAACATCGTAAACACATAGGCTTGAATAAAACTCACTAACACATCTATAAGCAACATAAATATAGAGAACAACACTGATACCACTGTGGTGGCTCCTGCTACCGCAGCTCCCATCGGAGCAAATATGAAGATAAGCATTGTCAACACTATCACAATCATGTGTCCGCCCATCATGTTTGCAAACAAACGCACAGTTAATGCAGCCGGCTTGGTAAACATTCCAAAGACCTCGATTACTTGCATGATTGGAAGTGGACATTTTAACCAAACTGGAACATCGGGCCAGAATATTTCTTTCCAATAATGTTTTGTTCCATATAAATTGGTCATTATAAATGTCAATACAGCCAACACTAACGTTACTGCAATATTACCTGTAAGATTAGCTCCACCGGGGAATATTACTATCAACCCAAGCAAGTTCATTCCGAAGATAAAGAAGAACACAGTTAACAAATAAGGAGCAAATCTATGAGCTTTATCTTTAAGTGTAGATTTTATTACACCATCATATATAAACGAAATGAGAGCTTCGATTGCACCCAATCCTTTTCGAGGAGCTTTAGCACCATTGCGACGATGCCAGCGAGCCACCGACAACACACACAACATTACCACTGCTATTGAAATGAATAATGCAAACACATTTTTCGTGATTGACAAATCGGTGGGGCGATACACATTTCCCGAGGCATCTTTAGCCACTATTTTTCCATTATATTCCTCTCCATGAGATATATAGAAGCCGTCATAAGTGTCTCCATTTGTAATTCGTGAAGAACTAAAGCAATGCCATTCTCCGTTATAATCTTTTACGATTACAGGCAATGGTATGCGATGATGGTGTGAGAACGGTACTTCCCAACCATAACCGTCGCCCAAGTGGTGGAAAATTGTTTCCTTAATGGCTAATTCGCCATCACCACTTTCTGAAGATGCATAGATGTCGCATGGCATGATAAATGCCATAATCAACATTGTCAATATGAGAAATACTTTCTTCATGTTAATATATACACACCGATACCACATTTCGATCTACATCAACCAACCCTCCTTCTACGGCAATCGTTTTTTTTACCCCTGCCTCATCATACACAATATTTCCTGCAACAAGCGACGACACGATTGATGCGTGATTATTGAGTACGGTAAAAGAGCCTTTTTGACCGGGAAGAGTTACGGCATTAACTTCTCCATCAAAAAGCACGTCTTCGGTTGATATAATTTTTAGTATCATTATTGCTAATTTTAAGCTATCTTATATTAGTTTACCTCAGCAAGAAGTTTCTTACCTTTCTCGATTGCTTCATCAATTGTTCCCACATTAAGGAACGCTTGTTCGGGATATTCGTCCATTTCTCCACTGAGAATCATCTTGAATCCACGAATAGTTTCACTCAATGGCACCATCACACCGGGAAGACCGGTAAATTGTTCTGCCACATTAAATGGTTGAGAAAGGAATCGTTGAGCACGACGAGCTCGAGCAACAACGAGTTTATCTTCATCTGAGAGTTCATCAACACCAAGAATTGCAATAATATCTTGAAGCTCATTGTATTTTTGCAACAATTGTTTAACCGCTTGTGCTGTATTATAATGTTCTTCTCCAATGATATTTGGGTCAAGAATTCGAGAAGTTGATTCCAATGGGTCAACTGCAGGATAAATACCAAGCTCTGCAATCTTACGACTCAATACGGTTGTTGCGTCCAAGAAGTTGAATGTAGTTGCAGGAGCAGGGTCGGTCAAGTCGTCGGCAGGCACATAAATTGCTTGAACCGATGTGATTGAACCATTTTTTGTTGATGTAATACGTTCTTGCAATGTACCCATTTCAGAAGCAAGTGTTGGTTGGTAACCCACAGCCGAAGGCATACGACCCAACAATGCCGATACCTCAGAACCGGCTTGAGTGAAACGGAAAATATTGTCGATAAAGAGAAGGATTTCTTTACCACCACCGTCTTGATCGCGGAATTGCTCGGCAACTGTCAACCCCGACAATGCCACACGAAGACGTGCACCGGGAGGTTCATTCATTTGTCCGAACACAAGGGTAGCTTGCGATTCCTTAACCTTGTCCATATCGACATCAGCAAGGTTCCACTCCCCTTTTTCCATTCCCTTTTCAAACTTTTCGCCATATTTCATTACACCACTCTCAATCATTTCACGGAGGAGGTCGTTACCCTCACGGGTACGTTCTCCAACACCGGTAAATACAGAGAAACCGTTATGACCTTTTGCGATGTTATTGATAAGTTCCATGATGAGCACCGTTTTTCCCACACCGGCACCACCAAACAAACCAATCTTACCACCTTTACTATAAGGTTCAAGAAGGTCAATTACCTTAATACCGGTATAAAGAATCTCAGTACCGATAGTAAGATCTTCAAATGCAGGTGCTGGTTGATGAATTGGTCGCACATTCTCACGCTTGAGTTCTGGCAAGTGGTCAATAGCCTCACCAACAACATTAAGCAAACGTCCTTTTACTTGTTCTCCGGTTGGAACTGCAATAGGGCGATCGAGATTCACAACTTTCATTCCACGTTGCAAACCATCGGTACTATCCATTGCGACACAACGCACAGTGTCTTCACCAATGTGTTGTTCAACTTCAAGAATGAGTTCAGAGCCATCAGCTCGGTCGATTTTCAACGAGGTGTAAATAGGAGGAATAGCATTACCCTCTCCCTCAAATGCCACATCGACAACCGGACCGATAACCTGTGCTATTTTACCAAATTTTTCGCTCATATTCACGAAATTTATCTTTGTATGAAATTAATATTAAAAGTGCAAATTATATACGATGATAATTACCATCAACACCAAATTCACAAGGTTGATAGGCAATAAATATTTCCATTCAAGTTTCAATAATTGGTCAATACGAAGACGTGGGAATGTCCACTTAAACCATATAATGATAAATGAAATAGCAATTGCTTTACCTACAAACCACACTACTGAGGGAATGTAGTTCATCACATCATTAAATCCTTCCCACCCGGGAATATGTAAAGGCATCCAGCCTCCAAAGAATAATAATGTAGCAATACCTGAAACCACAAACAAGTTGAGATATTCAGCCAAGTAGAAAAAACCGAAGTGCAATCCTGAATATTCAGTGTGATAACCTGCTGTCAACTCACTTTCAGCTTCAGGAAGGTCAAACGGACCACGATTTGTTTCAGCAGTACCTGCTACAATATAAATCAAAAATGCAATGAGTGCTGGAATATGTCCTGAGAATATAAACCAAAGGTTTTCTTGCTCTTGAACAATCTCAGTTATTGACATTGTTCCGGCAAAAGCAACCATTGTCAAAACAGAAAGACCTATTGATAATTCATAACTTACCATTTGAGCACCCGAACGCAATGCACCAATTAATGTAAACTTGTTATTACTTGACCAACCGGCAAGCAAAATACCAAGTACACCTATTGACGATACTGCAATCACAAAGAATATACCGATATTGAAATCAATAATTTGCAATCCGTTACCCCATGGCAAACATGCGAAAGTGAGCATTGATGCCATAATTACCAAATAAGGAGCAAGAGCAAACAAGAAACGGTCAATATGTTTCAATGTGATAATCTCCTTGATGAGCATCTTAAACATATCAGCAAATGATTGCAACAAACCCATGGGACCTACACGATTAGGACCTAAACGGCATTGAAATGCTGCACACACTTTGCGTTCAAAATAGATATAAAACAATGCCAAAAGGGCATATACCAATAGGAGACCTACACCAATAGCAACACACTCTATTGTTGTAGCAAGCCATGAAGGCATATACTGATTCAAAAAGCAATCAATCCAATTGGTTATAGTCGAAAATGTTATTTCGTACATATTATTATATAATTTCTATATTAATCAATTTTTATCGGTCAATATCGGGAACGATGTAGTCAAGCGATCCTCCGATAGTAATAAGGTCGGCAATCTTATTTCCACGAGTGAGGTGGTCAACAACATTTGCCAAAGGCAAACATGGAGGCACAAGCTTCAAACGCAATGGAGAAGTTCCACCGGTGCTTTCAACATACACACCAAATGCACCACGACAACCTTCAACCATTTGGAACCAACGACCTTCGGGTAATTTCACCACTTTAGGAACTTTAACGCAATACTCACCTTCTGGAATATTGTCAATCAATTGCTCAATAATACGAGCTGATTGTTCCATTTCGGCAATACGCAATTTTGTACGTGCCATTGAATCTCCCTCGGTGTAAACTACTTCCTCAAAATCGAGTTCGCCATAAATGCTATAAGGATTAGTTTTGCGAACATCGCATGCCCAACCCGAAGCACGACCAGAAGGACCGGTAATTGAATATGAGATAGCATCTTCACGAGTAAGAGTACCCACATTTTCAAGACGACCTTTGGCTATCACATTACCAATGAACAATTCATTGTATTCTTTGATATTTTTAGGCAACACTGCAAGTAGTTCTTTAACATCTTTAACGAAATCTTCATGAAGGTCTTGCATCACACCACCAATACAACCATAGTTGAATGTCATGCGAGCTCCACATGTTTTTTCCATGATGTCAAGAATTTGTTCACGCACACGCAACGTGTAGAACAACATTGTTGTAGCACCAAGGTCCATACAGAATGTTCCCAAGAACAAGCAGTGAGAAGCTATACGAGCCAACTCGTCCATCAACACACGAATTACTTGTGCTCGACGAGAAATCTCAATTCCCAATGCTTCCTCATATACCATACACATTGCATGATGATAGTGATGACCTGAGAAATAGTCCATTCGGTCCATAAAGTGAAGTGTTTGAGGATAAGTCAATCCTTCACATATCTTTTCAATACCACGATGTATGTATCCTGAATAGAAATCAATCTTCTTAATTGTTTCACCATCGACAGCAGTGCGGAAACGCAACACACCGTGTGTAGCTGGGTGTTGAGGACCGATGTTTACTACAAAATCGTTTGGCTCAAACACATTGAGAACTTTCTTTTCGATTTTGCCATCTTCAGTTTCAACATACGAAACAGTAGTATCTTCTTGACGTTCGTTTTCTTTTGGGACGGGATTCAACTCCGGATTATCGTCATAGTCTTTTCGCAATGGATAACCTTTCCAATCAATACTCAAGAACATGCGACGCATATCAGGGTTGTTAATGAATATTATCCCAAAGAAGTCATACACTTCACGTTCAAATGTTGTAGCAATAGCCCACACATCATGAACACTATGAATCATTGGGTTTTCGCGATCTTCGGTAGTTACTTTAACCGAAATCATTGCATTATCAACGGTTGATTTTAGGTAGTAGATACAACCAAGCTTGTCGGTCCAATCCATACCCACAATCGTAACAAGGAAATCGAAATGCAATTCTTCTTTCAATGTTTTAGCGAGAGCGTGCCATTTAGAATCGGGCACACACACCATTAGGTTCTCGCCCTCTTCAAATGTTGCTTCGGGAAATAGTTTGGCTATCTTTTCCTGAATGTTTGCCATATCTGATATTTTCTTTATTTACGAATTAAAAATTGTGATTAGCGAAGTTTCTACTCAATCATAAAGTTTCTTCGGGGTGAGCAGCAAGAAAATCTTTTATTTTTTCTTGACGATTCACTCCACCAAAGAATTTTTCGACCTTCATTTTACGAGACAACTGCATGATTGAATAAATCATTGCTTCGGGGCGAGGAGGACAGCCTGGCAGATATACATCTACAGGCACAATTTCGTCGATACCTTTTACCACGTGATATGATTTACGGAAAGGTCCACCTGAGATTGCACAACCTCCACAAGCAATCACATATTTTGGCTCAGCAAGTTGGTCATATAAACGACGCATAACAGGAGCCATGCGATGAACGATTGTTCCGGCAACCATCATAAAGTCGGCTTGACGGGGAGACGAACGAGCCACTTCCCAACCAAAGCGAGCCATATCATAACGTGCAGCACCAAGCGACACAAATTCAATACCACAACAGCTTGTTGCAAATGTAAGTGGCCATATTGAATTTGAACGACCCCAGTTAATCAATTTATCAAGCGAGCCAACAATTACGTTAGTGCCGTTTTCTTGCAACTCTTTTATGAGTGATTCAATATATTCGTTATCTTTCCATGCCTCGTATGGCATGCTCTTAGTTGTTACTTCCATTCAAGAGCTCCTTTCCGCCATGCGTACACAAGGCCTAAAACTAAAATTCCGAAAAACACTGCGATGCTAAGAATACCATCTGCACCAAGTTCACGCATACGCACTGCCCATGGGAACAAGAACACTGTTTCTACATCAAACATCAAAAACAAAATCGCAAAAAGGTAATAACCCACCTTGAATTGCGACATACTTTCACCACGAGTAGGAATACCACACTCGTATGCTTCACCTTTTTGTGGGTTAAATGAACGTGGCGAAACCAATTTTGCCACAGTCAAACCCAAAAACACAAGGGACAAGCCAGTCAAAGCCCCCACTACGGCGAGCAATGCATTGTTTTGAATTCCAAAAATGTCTAATAAAACCATATTTTTGTATCTAATATTTTTCCTTTATCAACTATAGACAAACGCAACAACAGTATTGGCCCTATCTCTTTGATAGCCACACCAATACAATCGCATCATCTATTTCAAGCCTAAAAAGGCTAACTAATTCACATGCAAAGATAGTCAAAATATCTTAATATTCAACTTTTTTGACTCACAATATTTATCAATATTTCTCATTCAAAAATTCATCGCATTCACATCGCACAAAACTAATAAAGCCAATCCATGCAATGCACGAATTGGCTAACATTATTTTTTTGCTTCGCTTTAGTATTTCTTCATCACAACACCAATGGATACCCTAAATTTACTTGAACCGAATACGTTTCCTTGCAATCAAAGTCCAAGCTTAATCCGGTTTCAAACATTGCATCTCCATTCAAATTTGTTACCTTATAATTAGGATATGGCACATCTTTAATTGTTGGTATCAACTCATTGCATTCAAGGACATATCCTTTATTTGACAATTCAAATGCCACTCCTACAAATTTCATATCCATCGCAGGCATTTTTTCTGCAAATTTTGCCCCAAAAATATCTATTGTAGCTTGCATTGTTGACTCGTCTAAAACAATTTGATATAAAGCTGAATTGTGATTAAATGCTGCTCCGGAGCTAACATTTTTCACATTTGTTACACCCGAATAGACTATGCGTTTTTGCACTGCGACAACTTCAACGTCTCCCATTGTCATTGACACATTTATAATGGGTATGTATTCTGGCGTAAAATTTAACAATCGGCGGTCAAACACATTTACTGTCAAATTATCGAGAACAAACGCAGAAGCATCAACCGAATCACCATTATTTGTAACCACAGTTGGAACTATGTCATTAACACTGATTTTTTTCCAATCATCAACCGCTTCCCACTTTAATCCCTTAAACGAGATATTAACACCATCGGGCATTCGCTCCGAAAATTTAGCATTATACACATGCACATCAGCCGTATAATCGTCATTCCAACGGAACTTATATGTAGTTCTATTGGACACAACTCCTTTAGAAGTACTTTTCTTATATATATAATTAAAGCAACCTTCTTCAGTATAATCCAACTCCATGTATGTTTCAGGCACTCCTGGCGTTTCATCTTTATCACACGATGTTACCATAACAGCAATCATCATCAACGTTAAAACTGATTTTAATAATTTCATTTTGCTTATTTTTGGTTATTATTTATATTAATATTCATTCTCAACGCTATTCCAAATCGAATAGGGTTACCTTGTTGTAAAAATGCGTTCCCTATTGAAACGAAATAAAACGTATTGTATTGCGTATTTGTCAAATTTTCGCCCCACACACTCAACGAAAAAGCCCCCTTATCTAATCGTACCGATGCTCCCAACAGAGCATAAAAAGGTTGCTTAACGCGGTTGGCTTCGTCCCAATAAATATCCCCCACACCCTTCACGTTAGCATCAAATGCCACTCGATCAAGCCACGATATATTTACCGGCAACATATATGACACTCCTGCAAACATCGTATTCCTTGGAGAATATGGAATAAATTTACCCCTATAATCTTCTTTTCCATTGTTAAATTCCACAAAACGAGCATCGGTATATCCATAGCTTGCATTAACCGACAACTCATCGATTGGTCGCCACGATGCTGACAGTTCAACGCCACTACTACGTGTTTTCCCTGCATTTGTCATTATCCTACCGGTGGTCATGCCATCAGGAAACATTGTGAGTTGTTGGTCGCGACAATCTATATAAAATGTCGATACCCCTACTGAATATTCGCCCTCACTATCAGCAATATGAGCCCCCAGCTCATAATTCCAACTTTTTTCAGGCTTATATAGCACTATCTCATCAACTGAATATAATTCACTCAATCCCATCATGCCACGAATGCGTTGCTGCAACACATCCGAAAACATTTGAGTATTAAATCCACCCGACTTATATCCTTTTGCGATTGAGGTATATATACGAGATTCATCACTTAACGGCAACCGATATGCCACCGTTAATTTGGGCATAAGCTCAAGAAACGACTGTTCCAAATGCCCGAAATCATCAATATTTACCGGATTATCACTAAACACATCTCCATCTTCAACCGGTCCTTTATAGATTGAATAAGATGTATTACAAAAACTATTGTAATCAAGTGTTGATTTTTCATAATCAAGACGTAGCCCAAGAGTGAACGACCAGCGTTTCAAATCATAATGACTTTGATGATATAAAGCCACCCCATAATTTGGAATCTCAAAATCGCTACCTAACATAAAGCTATCCTCATTCCATTTAATCGGATATTGTGGATTTACCTCATTGCGATTTTTCTCAATTAATTGCTCGATGCCATAATCCTTAAAAGTTACCGGGGCACTCATATCAGTGTGACGATAGAAGCCAAATACACCCATAAGCCAATCATAACTTTCTTTTCGACCTTTAACCACAAAATCCTGTGTCAAAGCCCATTCTTTGCGTTTTTGGGTAAGAGTAAAGTATTCAAGAGGTAAAAAATCTTGGTCGAGCGTCATATTATCATCTAAATACTGAAAACTTGTTATACTCGACATTGAGACACCTCCAACATTCACATTTATCGTCAATCCGTCCATAATCGAAAGTCGACGATAAAAACAAGTATCATTATACCCTATCGCACTCGAATCAACCATTTTATAAGGATACCCACGTTGACGAGAATGCTGTGCCGTAGCTACATTTTCAATTGCCACCAACGACGACGGATACCACTTTGTTTTCCAACGCATCGAGCCTTGTCGTTCAGTCCCCACATCGGCTCCGGTATAGGCATTATCATAGAAGCCATCGGTTGAGGTCATATTAACTCCAATCGACATTCCCAATCGCGAATTTAGCTTACCATAATATGATAATCCTGTTTTTATTGAATTGCCACTACCATATTCAGCCAAAAATCGCACTCCTTGAAACTTAAATGGCGACAATGTATATATATTTATTAGCCCCCCCATTGTGTTTCTTCCAAAAAGAGTACTTTGTGGTCCTCGCAACACCTCAATACGATCTACATCGCTCAAATCAAAATCATAATTGTCTTTATTTAGGAATGGCACATTATCGACATTTAAGCCCACTACCGGTTGGTCAATGCGAGCACCTATACCTCGTACATATATCGACGAAGTCATTCGTGAGCCATAATCGGGAATGTAGAAATTTGGAGCTATGGCACTCACGTTTTTTATTGCATCAACACCAAGACGCTCCACATGCTTTGAATTTAGCACAGTCAATGATGCCGGACTTTTATTCAAATCGCTCGTTTGCTTTATCGACGACACCGTAATCTCTTCCAATGTGTCTGATTTTTCGACCTCAACAGCAAAAAGACTACAAGCACAGCTTATAGCCAAAACCAACGACAATATGTAACGAGATTTATCCATCTGTGAAATTGCAATGCAAAATTAGCACATATTTCACAACTTCACAAACGCCGTCCTGAGCAATAACCTTTGTTAAGAATTATATAACTAATAATGACACTGCCATTACCATCATTCCCAATATCACACCACCTATTGAAAAATGATGATGGCCATATTCCTCTGCACCGGGCAACAATTCGTCGAGTGAAATAAACACCATAATCCCCGCCACTGCAGCCAATAGCAATGCACTAACAACCGGAGTCCAAAACGGCAACAAAAAAGCCATTCCAAACAATGCTCCTAAAGGCTCTGCCAATCCGGTCCATATCGAATAAGCCAATGCCTTGCGTCTATTGCCAGTTGCATGGTAGATAGGGACCGACACTGCAATACCTTCCGGAATATTATGTATTGCAATTGCTATAACAATAGGGATTGCCACGTCCATTCCATCAAGAGCCGAAATAAATGTTGCCATCCCTTCAGGGAAATTGTGAATACCTATTGCCAATGCCAACATAAAACCGGTGCGTTTCAATTTTTCCGACTTTGCACCAACTTTCTCCACTCGATGAAATTCATGAGGGTTTTCATCTTCGGGAATCAAGAAGTCTATCAATGCAATCAACCCCATTCCTCCAAAGAATGCAATGAGCATATAAATATTAGCCAACGTGTCGGTGTATTCACCCTTCAACACCTCGAGCGACTCGGGAATCATCTCCATAAAAGCCACATATATCATCACACCTGCCGACAACCCCAACGCTCCCGACAAGAAACGAGTATTTGCTGCCGTTTTGAAAAATGCCAACAATCCACCAATTGCCGTTGACATGCCGGCAACCAACGTCAACCCTAACGCTAACAATATTGATTCAAACGTCAATGTTATCTCCATTATTAACAATTCAAATTAATTCACCACAAATATACAACAAATTTTAATGAATAATGCATAATTTTTTTGACTATAGAACATAACGGCTTGTCGTGTCCCTACTGGGTGGAGTGGTATTTAGAGTGGAGAGGTGAGAAAGTATGCGATTATTAGCGTTATCAATGAGAGTGTTACTTATGGAGGCAAGATAGATTTGTGTTGTGTGTTCGCTGTCGTGCCCCATGCCGTGACTGATAATGGAAAGTGGTATCCGTTGGTCGCGTGCCACGGTTGCCCATGAGTGCCGAGCCACATACATCGTGAGTGGAGCTTCGATATCGGCAAGCCTCCCCACTTGCTTGAGATATTTATTAACTCTTGCCATCGCCATTTTATAGCTTTGATAGGAATCATCGGGCGACTTACATATTGGCAACAGATATGGTGAATGGGCTTTCTCTCTATATTTATTGATAATATCAAGCATAGGCTTTTCGAAGCGTATCTGCAATTGCTGTCCTGTTTTCTGTCGCCGATAATATAGAATATTGTCTTTGACGTTGGCAACTTTTAGGTGTGCCATATCCACAAACGACATGCCTCGGGTGTAGAATGAGAACATAAACATATCACGTGCAAAGTCGAGCAATGGCTTGTCGTGTAGATCGAGCGAGAGTATGCGTTGAACCGATTTGAGTGGCAATGCTCGTTTCATAGTCTTAGCGATACCAGTATAGACATGTCTAAAAGGATTGCACTGTGGTGTGATGCCTTGCTCCACTGCTTGATTATATAGGGCTCGGAGGTTGCGCATATAAAATGATATGGTATTTGGCGATACACCTCGACCAATGAGATGTGCTTCGTAGCGTTGCATCATATCGGAGTCAATCTCGGAGAGGTCTATGTCGCAGTTTTCACGAAATGCCATAAAACTCTTTATTGCCGATGCATAGTTTTGTGCTGTGCCGTGTCGTTTTAAGATTGTGAGATGGTCGATGGCGTTATAGACAAAGTCAACGAGCGAGGTTGAGCATCGTTGACTACGAAATGCTCGTGACACATCTAAAAGGTCGAATTCTTCGCCAGTTGCAACAAATTCGTCATAAATTTCTCTAATCTGCATCATGTCGCATTTCACTTCGTTCATGATTGCTATCAATTGAGCTTTGCGAGCTGTATTTTTGCGAGGCAAACGCACTGTATTACGATAAGAGTTCCATTCATGTGAATAGATGAGATGATGAGAGTTGATAATGGTTGGATAATATCCGCTACCAACGAGTTGGTATCTAATACACCCCGATTGGTTGGAGGTATTCTCAACAAAAAAGCGTAAGTTAATCTTCATAGTTAAAAAGTTATTTAATTGGTTAGGTAATTATATACATGATGGCACAAAATAGAATCTTTATATGTATCAACCCCCTCCCGGCTTCGCCGTACTCCCCCTAAAATTTCTCCGTAAATTTCAGAGGGAGAGCTTCTTCAGTTATTGGGTAATATAGCTGTCCCCTTGTTTTTTGCAGAAAAAGAGGGGGACTAGAATTGCGAATTGCAATTCGGAGGGGGGGGTACTCTCCACAAATCAAATAGTTATACGGAATGTTGCGCCAACAAAGTTATAGTTCCCTAATTGGTTATTATAATAAAGGTCGCTAAAGTCAGTAAGGACACTAAGGACGATGCCGTAAGGCAATGCTTACTTCTTGATGCAAAGTTACAATGCAAAAAAGCGGAATAACTGCGATAATGCACAAAAACAAAAAAAGAGGAGAAAGATATGTAGGTCTAATAGGTCAACTTAGGCTACTAAGGGTACTAATTTTCAGAGATATATCCTTAGTGAATATCAAAAAGGTCGTGGCGAAATGCCACGACCTGAGAACCTAAGATATTCATTTTGCAGTTAGTGCAAATGAGATTTACATTGCAAACTTAAATGTGCGACCTTCGACGGTTAATATATAAATGTTGTTTGCGTCAAGAATAATTGATTTTTCAATGCCGTTATAAACATTAATACCTGATGTGTTATATATTTCAACATCGGCAAATTCGTCAGTGCCTAAAATTGTAATAGTATTACCATTTACACACACTTTTATATCATTAGCAAGTGTAGATTCTACTCCACCATCATCTTTTACAAAAACTATGTTTAATTGAGAGTCGGCAGTAATTGATGGCGTGTTATAATTTCCATCTACATCAAGATTATTGGTAACATCAACACCATTAAACGTTACGCTATTGCATTTCCAACCATTATATGGAACAATTTGCAATTCGAGAATAGTGCCATTATCTACTTTTTGCTTCACAACTCCACCTTCGGGGTATGCAATAGTGAGAACCGGCTTTACAGCATCATCAACTTCAAATTCCTGGATTTTAGCAAAATAACGCCATCCATCGGCGAGCATATAACTCATCATCGAACCTTTGGGGACCATTAACAATGCGTAATAATTAAACGAGTTACCACATTGTGGAGGGGTATTATTTAAACTTTTTACAATTTTTAAATTATTGCAATAGAACGCATGTTCACCAATCGAGGTGACGGAATTGGGGATTGTTACCGAAGTCAAGCCGTCGCAACCAACGAACGCACGGTCGCCAATTGCTGTTACCGAATTGGGAATTGTTACCGAGGTCAATTTGGTACATCCATAAATTAAAAAACGAAGTGCGAAAATATGATGTTAAAATTACCATCAATGATTCAACTTTATAAGGACTGATTGGCAGTTGGGGCGTCCCAACTGCCAATCAACAGCAGAAAAAACGAG
>CAJGDJ010000022.1 GCA_904502025.1 uncultured Muribaculaceae bacterium | reverse complement strand
GTATTATGTCGATTTTTATAGTTTGTTTAATAATCCAGAAAAAGACTGGGAGAATATGATGATTTTGGACGAAAATCCACCGCCACAACTGACGCTTTTCGATTAGGGGGGCTTGTAAATCGCAAAAAAGAATCTCAACCGTATTAAATCTGCGATTGAGACACCTTTTTATACTCATTTTGATTTTTATCGGACACCAATATTAAAAAATAAGAAAAAACAATACAAATTCTAACTCAATAGAACTATTCCGTCAATTGAAGAGGACATAATATAAGGTTAGTCCTCATCGCGAAAGTTATGTGTAGCCATTGTGGTGGCTGCACTTTTTATTATTATGACTAAAACATTTGAATCATTTTGACAAGGGCCGGGCGTGAAATGACGTTGATTTCGTTTTGATTGTAGTCGATTATGCCTTGTTGTTTCATAGATTCGAGGGTGGCAATGAATGTTGTGCGTTGCACTCCGAATAATGAATAAAGGTCGCGTTGTCGGCACGATACTTTTATGTCGGTGCCATTATATTGAGTTAATGCGACAATCCAAAATGCAATGCGTTCTTCAAGATTACCCGATGATAGAGCCAAGATGCCTTCAACTGATTTTTGTGCATTGAGCGACAAAATGTTTAAGTAGTTGTATAAAAACACGTGGTCGCGATTGAGAATGGTTATATAGTCGCTTTTTGAGATTTGTAAAATGCTTGTGTCGGTAATAGCATCTACGGTGCATGGATATGAAGTGGCTCTACCAAATAGGAATTCAGGGGCAATAACAGCCGGAGCTTCTAAGGTTTGAGCCACTTTGAAACGATTATTTGTGTTTGCAATTGTTGAACGTGCGTTTCCTGAAATAATGAATTTTACATGGCTACATTGGTCGCCGGCAGAGACGATTCGTTCGCCTGCAAGATATTTTAGAAAATGAAATTTCGCTTTCCCTACGATGTCGGAAATGCGTTCAGATGTTGCTCCATGAAATAGTGGCAATCCCTTTAGTATTTCATACATGCTATCCATGATTGTTGCATTTTAAGTTTTTGTTATAATAACACAAGTAGTTGGCTTAATGTTTTGTAGCTCGGTAAAGTTGTGCTGAGTTTATGATGTTTTGCCATGCGATATATGCTGCCGGTCCTACAGAAGCAAGAGGGTGAAGCCATGTCAACGCCAACCAAATTGCCAAGATGGTATTTTTCTGTCCGAGTCCTTGAGCTCCGGCAATTTTATCTCCACAAAGATAACCAATTTTTCGTCCTGCCCAAAATTGTAAACAACATGCTACAGCAGCCCCCAATGCAATATATATCATTGTAGGAATTTCGTTGCGAGGCTCGTTCATGATAAAGTTGATGGCTTTCCCAACAACGATAAACAAAGCGATGGCCCATAGATAAAACGAAATCCCTTGATGAGTGGCGATTGTGTGGCCCGTTTGGGGAGAAATGCGTCGTAACACAAAGGCTATTAGCATAGGTAGTAACAATAATGGCGTTATCTTTTTTAGAATTTCTATGCTTGCACCTATTGTGGAGTAAAGAGTAATATCGGATTGTGTGGTTGTTACCTGTACGAAAATAATCGGAGCGAGAAAGGCAACTGCAATGTTGCTCATTACTGAAAAAGATGTAACGCGAGCAACACTTCCACCGAGCATTCCTGTAACTACGGGAGCCGCAGATGCCGTTGGGCAAAGAAAGCAAATCATAATTCCTTGAGCAATAATGAGGTTAAATGGAGATAGCAAGAAGTATGAAATTAATGCCCCTCCAATTTGAACAGCCAATAGCGACCATGATAATCGTGAGATGCGAAACTCTTTTGGATTTACCTTGCAAAAGGTGATGATGAGCATTGAGAAGATGAGATATGGTGTGAGGAATGACACTTTAGCCAATGTCTCATGAAAGAGTACTCCTCCAATCATTGCAATGGGAAGAAGCCACGGTTTTATTCGTTTTCTGAAATTTGCAAAATTCATAATGCAAATATACGCAATAATTGAGAATTAAGAGTTGAGAATGTGAAATCGAGTGTAGTGTGAAAAATAAATTTGTTGATTTTGAGGAAATATTGTAATTTTGTGATGAAATATTCGGGAAACGTGTGAGAATCACGTGCTGTCGCGCAACTGTGTAGCTGTCAATTCATTTGACACGAAGTCAGGAACCGAAGTGGTTGAGAATCCGCTATTAGTCGCTTTCGCTCGAAAAGTGTGACTAAATCACATTAGGGTTTGATAGATTTCAGTTGTAGCTCGGTGATTGTCAATAATAGCTTTAAGGGGATAAGCGATAAGAATAATGACAATTTAACCGGGTAATTTTTTTGCTAAAAAGGTTTTACATAATATTGTTGAGCGTAGCTTCAATTGTGCCGTCTTTTGCTTCGGAAATTGATGCTGAAATGCTCGACACCCTTTCGTTAAGTGAGATAACAATTACCGAAAGCCGACATAAAGAGGTTATTCGGTCGCAACGACTTGATGGGAAGCAATTGCAAAGCCTTAATTCGCAGTCGGTTGCCGATGCGTTGCGATATTTTTCAGGCATTCAGGTTAAAGACTTTGGAGGTATTGGAGGTATCAAGACGATTAATATTCGTTCGATGGGTTCGCAACACGTTGGTGTATTTTATGATGGTTTGCAACTTGGGAATGCTCAAAACGGACAAATCGATTTAGGCCGTTATTCGCTTGATAATATTGAAGAAATAAATCTGTATAACGGGCAAAAAAGCAACATTTTTCAAAGTGCCAAAGACTTTGGCTCATCGGGAACGATATATATTCGCACGCGTCGTCCTCGATGGAGCCACGATGAGAAATTTCATTTAATGGGGCAATTTAAGACAGGCAGTTTTGGGTTAATAAATCCTGAAGTAGTGTGGGAACAGCGATTAAGTCAACGAGTAAGTCTTTCGGCAAGTGCTTCATATACCAATGCCAACGGCGAATATGAATATCGTTATCGACGACTGAATCTCGACGGTACGGTGGCCTATGATACTACCGCAATTCGCCACAATGGAGATATTGAAGCCTTTCGAGCCGAAGTGTCAACATTTGGATTCCTCGACAAAGGGCAATGGTGCGGGAAAGTATATTACTATGACTCAGAACGAGGTATCCCTGGTGCGATAGTAAATAACGTGTTCAAAAACGGGGAGCGACAATGGGATCGAAATTTTTTTGCTCAAGGGAGCTTTGAATATTCCTTTTCGCCACGTTATCAGATGAAGGGGAGTGCCAAATGGGCGTGGGACTATATGCGATTTCTTCGTGATGACCCTAAGGAGTTGTATATCGACAACAGCTACTATCAACAAGAGGCATATATGTCGGTTGCAAATATATTTCGTATGACATCGTGGTGGGATTTGTCGGCAAGTTTCGATGCTCAATGGAACATGATGAATGCCAATATGCGAAATTTTATGTTTCCTACGCGTTGGTCGCAATATGTGTCGGTAGCTACAGCTATGCGTTATGGTAGTTTAAGTGGGCAAGTGAGTGTGTTAGGCACGTTTATTCAAGATGAAGCCGGCAATGAGCGTGTTGGTCGAGTAACGAATAGTCGTAATGAATTTACCCCTGCGTTGTTTTTTTCGTGGCAACCTATTGAGATTAGCGATTGGCATGTAAACGGATTTGTGAAAAAGTCATTTCGAATGCCAACATTTAACGATTTATATTATACCGAAGTTGGGAATAAAGACCTTGAACCTGAATATACATGGCAATATAGCATTGGAAGTAGATATCAAATGCAATTAGGCAACAATATATTCAAAAGTATTGTGATAAATGGCGATGCTTACTATAATAAAGTAACAAATAAAATTGTGGCATATCCATCGGGTCAACAATTTCGTTGGACTATGCTTAATCTTGGATTGGTGGAAATTTATGGCATTGAGGTAGGTACAGAATCTAATATGAAGTTTGGACCGGTTGATGGAACTTTGCGATTGAATTATACATATCAAAATGCTCGTGATTTTACCGACCCTTCTGATTCGTATTATGGCGGCCAAATTCCATATATACCTTTGCATTCAGGCTCGGTTGCCGCACGATTGTCGTGGCAAGGTTTGGACCTTAATTATAGCTTTATTTATACAGGCGAAAGATATAATGCACAAGAAAATATACCTCAAAATTATGAACAGCCATGGTACACTCATGATGCTTCGCTTGTGTGGAATTTCCTATGGGGAAAAGTAAATTGCAGAGTAGTATTAGAAGTGAATAATATCTTTAATCAAGATTATGAGGTGATATTGAATTATCCCATGCCCGGTCGTAATTATAAATTGACATTAAAAGTAAATATATAAAACGATGAAAACGAAAATTAGATATGCAATAATGCTAACTATAGTGCTTTGTGTGGCAGTAACTGCATGTGGCGAGTCTGATGGGCCTAATGAGCCAAATTCTCCAGAGAGTGAGGACTCGATACCCTCATCATCTGTAGCTGAAGGGGTTCGTCTTGATATAACAGTGTTGGATTATTCTCCGGCTCCAGGGCAATTTGTGAACGTAATCCCTGAATATGAAGTAGGGGATACTCGTGAAACAATGAATGCAAAAGCGACAGAATCGTTATGCAATGGAGATTTGATTTCGCTTGGTGCATGGGGCGGCAGTGTAACAATAAAATTGCCCCAATCGTTACAAAATGTAGAGGGTAAAGCCGATTTTCGCATAGTTGGAAATGGGGTTTATGCCAATGATGCGTCAAATGCCATTCGTATAGGTTCGTCGGAACCGGGAATAGTGATGGTTATGTGTGATGAAAATGGAGATGGAATAGATAACGATACATGGTATGAATTACAAGGAAATCAAACAATAAACGGTGTAGCTAACTATCAGGTAACATATTATATCCCAACTGCATTGGCGACTGATAATGAGTATATTGCATGGAGAGCAACCAATGGCGACAGCGGTTGGTTGAATCGCACCGCAGAACACCAACAAGACTATTTCCCTATGTGGATTAATAACATAGAAACGATGACATTTGAAGGTCGTCGTTTGCCTGATAATGGTGCGTTTAATTCAATAATCAACAAATTTGATCTTGCATGCTATGATGGATATGCTGATTCTCATCCCAATAATGTGATGGCTTCGTGTCTTGACATAGATGATGCGATTGATGCAATGGGTAATTCAGTAACACTATCATCGATTGATTTTATAAAGGTTTATACGGGAGTATTACAAGCTAATGGTCCACTTGGAGAGTGTTCAACCGAAGTCGCTGCAGTAGAGCAAATAATATATAAATAATGAGATTAATACGACACGTTATATTATTGTTTGTATTTGTTGCAATCTTAACCGGTTGCCGAGGGGATATTTACGTCCAACAATCAACTTCAACAGAGGTGGAAACACCACGCATTACCGGCGTAGATGGTTTCTATCTTATAAATGAGGGGAATATGGGGTCAAATAAAGCGACTCTCGACTATTTTGATGAAAAAACAGGGGTGTATCACAAAAATATATATGCCGAGCGAAACCCCTCAAAGGTAAAAGAGCTTGGTGATGTGGGGAATGATATTGAAATTTATGGTACAAAGTTGTATGCAGTGATTAATTGCTCACATAAAGTAGAAGTGATGAATGCCAGTGATGCTACTTCGATAACAAAAATTGATATTCCAAACTGCAGATATGTGTTGGGATATGGTGGCTATGTATATGTGAGTAGTTATGTGTCGCCGGTGCAAGATGACCCCACAGCTCCGTTGGGAGCTATATTTAAGGTCGATACCACTTCATTAAAGGTTGTTGATAGGGTAGATGTAGGCTATCAACCCGAAGAAATGGTTGTTTCAAACGGGAAAATTTATATAGCCAATTCGGGAGGGTATCGAGCTCCCGATTATGACCGCACTGTATCGGTAGTTGATTTGAAAGCGTTTGAGGTGATTAGGGATATTGATGTAGATATAAACCTTCACCGAGTGAAACGAGATGGGAACGGCATGGTTTACGTGTCGTCGCGAGGAGATAATGCATCAATTCCATCGTGTTTATATGTTATTGATCCCACGATTGATAGAGTGGTAGCAGAAATAAACACTCCTATTAGTGATATGTGGATACATGGAGATTCGGCATATATATATTCGTCGGCTCGTAATGATATTACGCACACAACTACAGTGAGTTATTCAATTCTAAATTTGAATACGTTAAGAGTGGTAGATGATAAAATCATAAAAGATGGAACTGAGGTAAATATAAAGATGCCACATGGAATTGCAGTCCACCCGATTACGCGAGAAATTTATATAACCGATGCCCGAAATTATGTGTCGTCAGGGAGGATTCACTGTTATTCTCCTGAGGGGGTGTTGAAATGGACACAGTCAACTGGTGAGATTCCATCGCAATTTGCATTCAAAACGAGCAATGCTCAAAATTGAATAGGCTACTATTTTGGTAACTAAGTTATAGTTGCCTTTTTTTATTCGATTAAATCCATTACCTTTGTGTTACCGCTAAATCTAAAAAAGAAAGGACTCAAAATCTGTTATTATGAATAAATCATTATTGATATTATTACTTTGTTCTTTAATTGGTATTAATGTCTTTGCCGATGATATTATGCCAACAACCTTAAATGATGCGTTGAATGAACTTGATAAAGCTATAAAGAAAAAAGAAGTATATATTCAAAAAAGATTAGATCGAATAGACTCAATAAGATTTATTGCTGAAAAATCTCCAAAACAGGAATTGCCATCATTGTTTGAGCAGATTGGCGATGAATATCGTCGTTGTAATATTGATTCGGCATTGAACTATTATAAAAAGGGAATTTTGGTTTCGGAAGAGATTGGCGATTCGATATATAAACAAAGACTTCAATTGTCGTATGTGGCAATATTACCGGTAAAAGGAGTGGTAAAAGAAGCTGTTGATGCCTATGATTCAATAGCCCCAAAAATATATCCTCAAAACAAGGCACATTTTTTTGAAGTTGGCAACAGATTGTTTTATTTTGCCGAGTCGTTTTATCCCGAAAACACGCTGAATTCATATTATGCTCCTCGCATTCAACAAGCTACTGATTCGTTAATAAAACTATTAGATGAGTCAACCGTTGAACTGAAATTATATCAAGCTCAATCATACAATAAAAAGGGGAATGCGGCATTGATGGTTGCCGAAATTAATGAGATTATCGATTCTGTGCCTTTTGAAGATTTTGTATATGCTCGAGCTGTGAGCCATTTAGCTGAATATTATAAAACGCAAAAAGGTAAGGAGGAACAGTATCTTTATTATTTAGCATTGGCGTCTCTTTCTGATTTGTATTCAGGTACGCTTGAAGGCACTGCATTGCAAAACTTAGGATTGGCATTATATAATAATGGGGATATCGACCGAGCTTATAAATATTTAGTTTTATCGTTGGATAATGCCGTTGAGTCGGGTTCTCGTATTAGGGCTCTCCAAACGGCAGAGGTGTATCCAATCATAGCTCAAACGTATAGACAACAAGATTTATCGAAGTTAAATTGGCTAATGTGGCTTGTAATTGCGTTGATTGTTGCACTGGTGCTTATTGTTGGGAGTGTGTTGTTTTTGCGTAAAGAGATGCGAAAACTACATGAACTGAAAGCGAAATTATCACAAGCCAACATTACAAAAGACACATATATCAGCAAATTTCTATCGCTAAGTTCAATTTATATTGAAAAGATGGAGGAATTTCATAGAGTTGCAAAACGCAAACTAAAAACAAATCAAACAACCGATTTGTATAAACTGTTAGAATCGGGTATTATGCTTGAAGAACAAAGTCAGATGTTTTATAAAATATTTGACAACGCATTTATTCATATTTATCCCACATTTGTTGATGATGTGAATAAACTGTTATTGCCTGAGAAAAGATTTGAGCTTCCCGAAAATAAGCTTAATACAGAACTTCGCATATTGGCGTTTTTGAGATTGGGGATTGATGATAGTGAGCAAATTTCTCGTTTTTTGGGGCTGTCGTTAAATACTATTTATACTTATCGTAACAAGCTAAAAAGTAAAGCAAAGCATAGAGAAACATTTGATGCAGATGTGCTAAAGATAGGGCAATTCAACTAATAAAACACCTATATTTTTACAGGATTTGCGTTTTGTTAAATGGTTTATTTATAGACGATTACATTAAAACCGGGATAATATTTGTCTATATTGTAGTTTAATGTGAGAATCTCATTGCAAAATGAGTTGTAATTTTGTAATGTCAACAAGAAAAATCGTGTAAACATATATATTGAAAATTAGGGTTAATTAGAAATAATTATTTTTAGGTATTAGATTTAGGTAAAAGATTGTTTTATGTTAGTATTATTTTGACTTATGGGTCAAAAAATAACGAGTGGCTTCGTGAGATGCTACTCGTTGTTTTGTTGTAGGTTGAGAATAATCATATTATCAGAAATAAAAACATGGCGACATTCCATTATGGGTGTCGCCACTAAAATTTCTAAAGACAATTTGGCTAATATATCAGTTAATTGTTATTGTAAAATTATCGAGGCAAAAGAATGCCGGGTTGTTCATGCCCCACGAGCCGGTATCGCTTGAGGTGATTTGGAAGTAAATCATCTCTATATTGTTGCCAAGAGGAGTTAAATCAACGCATTTCCATGTATTAAGAATCTCAGAGCCATTGGCAAGAGGAACATTGACGTTGCCTGTTATCTCTTTGTTTTTAACTCCGTATATGTGAAGAATGCACCAGTCGTTTTCACAAAACTGCTTATTGAATGCTGAGCCATTCTTCATTGCATAATATCCCCAAGCACTATTTGTTATATATATTTCTTTTGGGGTAAATGCACCTCCTTCGTATGTTATGTGGCATGCTGGTGTCTCTGGAATAGAATCGGTTCTTTCACTTGAGTTCCAGAATCCTAAAATATATGGGTCATTAGTTCCGGATAGACCACTTCCGGTTATAGCTCCCCATTGATGAGAAGTCCAATCGCTATTACTATAGTCGGTATTGTCGGTAACTTTAGATGGACAGAAACCATACCACGAATAATATGTGTATCCTTCCCATTCTGTGGCAGAGGCTTGGTGGCTGAATGTAATTTCATTTATAGTGAATTTTGTTGTAGTAGTGTCATAAACACCTTCCCAGTAGCCCTCTTCGTTAAAGGGAATGTTGGGCATAGTGCTAAAGTCGATTTTTATGACATCATAAAAATCGTCGCATGAGTCATCGCTACAAGCTGTTATTGAACATAATGCAAGAGCCAATATTGCACCATTGCATAAAAAATTAAATATTTTCATTTCAATACAAATTTAACTGATTAAAAAATAAAAAGTCAATCATTTTGTCGCATAGCTCTAAAATGGTTGACAAGTATTGTTTGTTTTTATGCCCAAATTAATGAGACTCGATAAATGTGTCGATGTGGCGTTGTTTCTTATCTTCAAATATGTCATCGATAGTGATAAGAATGCCACTCTCTTCAACGTCTCCAAATTCATCATTGATTGCAGTACCAAACATTTTCATTGATGGCGACAAATTCATGTAAGCGTTTACCAATGGAGGAATGTTGTGCCCACATTCACGAATAGTTTGGTTGAGAATCTTGTAGTCCTCCTTGTAGCAGCCTCCAACGAAAAGATTTTCCATGTCGGAAGTGTTTGTATTAGTTTCCAATTGATTAATTGGGGTAACTAAGTTGTCGTTGTCGGGGAAATATTTGTGAAGGAAATATAATATCATATTTCGGCAACATTCGGGATAGCTTGGGTACATCGTAACTTTGCCAAAATAGTATTTTATTTCAGGGTGTACCACCGTTAAGGCTCCAAGCCCGTCCCAAAGGTTGTCAAGGGCATATAGAGCTTTCGCTCCGGCCTTTGATGATTGGTATTCAAGACGAACAAACGAACGACCAAGCTCCAGGGTGTATGGTAGATAGTCGTTGAGAAATTGGGGAGAGAAGTTGAATAAGTGAGATGTTGCAATATGAGGAACACCACTTGAAGATATTTTGATGTTTTTTCCGGTAATAAAACGATAACCACCTAAAATAAGCTTCGCATCAGGATCCCACACAATTAGTTGTTGACACGGATTTTCCATTGTGTCAAACTCGTCAATGTCGCAATCTTTCCCGGTGCCACCACCTCCTGTACGAAATGCAATTTCACGCAAACGCCCAATCTCTTTCATTATGTTTGGAGAATTGAAAGCATCTACGATGTAAATTTTATTTCCGCCCTTATTTGTGTCGCGTAAGAAGCGTTCCTCTGTTAATTCAGCTTCTATAAGAGATAAGGGTATGGCATCTATAATTTCTTGTTCCATCTGATTTTATGTGCATCAGTTGATGCTGTATTTAGTTTTTAACTTATATACAATCTCTCTCACTTCGTCGGCTATGGTCTGGGTGTTCTTCCCATTTGAAGGCTTAAGGACCTCCCATGGAATCATGTCGCCAATAGTGATCGAATAAACAGCATTTTCGCTATGAACCATTTCGCGAGGGAGATAAACCATTTCGATATTAAATTTAATTCCTAAATTTTTGCGAAATTTCGCAAAGTTATAGAAATATGGAGAATTTTCCCCACCAAAGAACATTGGAATGACATCGCGTTGATGTTCGATACATTTGTTTACAAACATTTTTTGCCAACGAAGATCGGCAATGCCACCATCTTTGCTGCGACGAGACACTAAGCCTGCCGGGAAAATTATTATTGGGTCATTGCCGGCAAACGCTTCTTCAATTGCTTTGAATGATTGGCGACTTTGTTTGCCATGTTTGTTGATTGGGAGAAACACGCCATGCAATGGTTTTAATACCATGAGAATGTCGTTTACGATAAAATGAATTTTTCCTCCGTATAATTTGGTTATGTGGTCAATATAGGCTATGCCATCAAGTCCACCAAGTGGGTGGTTTGACACGATAACAACTCTGCGATTTTCGCGAGAGGGTAGTCTTTCTACTCCATTAACATTTACGGTAATATTGAGTTCTCTCAATAGTCCATTGCAAAAGTCGGCATCTTTTTTGCCATGAAGTCGAACTAAAAGCTCGTTCATTCTTTCTTGGCATATAGTGCGTTCTACCCAACGAATGATGAATTTTGGGATAAATTTATAATGTCGCGACAGCCTTTGACGCAACACCTCATCAACGTTAATTTGCATTACTGATGATTCATTCATTTTGCAAATTTACAAAAATATATGTTATTTGTAGTAAAATTGACTAAAAATAATTAAGTTTGTGCTATGATTTTAACTAATAAGGCATTTATTTTTGCACAATGTATCTATATCCTCGTGGCATTAATGTCATTATTGCTGATGCCGGGAGCTTCGGTTATGCCTACATTATTGGCAATGTTGGGCGTGTGGATTGTTGTGTCGATAGTGTATAATTCTACGCAATGGAAAAATAATGCCGGTTGGTGGACTTTGCTGATTGTTTCGATGGTGCTTTCAGTTGGGGTAGTTGCAAATGTGCATTATTTTACAATCTATAGCGGTGGCACAACGCAATTGCCAATATTACATAATCCTGACGCATTTAGGTATTATTACGATGCATTATATACGGTTGGTCATAGTGCAGGGGTGGCGGTTGATGTGAAAAATCATGGATATGGGATGCTGATTTCGTGGATATGGAGTATTACCGGAGAAACAATAGTAGCTCCGATGGTGCTAAATATGCTTTTTGTGTTAATCGGAATTATATTGAGTGGAGGTATAACGTATAGAATTCTGCAAGGACAAACACCACGAAGTGATAGTTGGATTGCAACATGTGCAATGATAATGACTTCATCGGTGTGTTATTTTTTGAATTCCGGGACTTTGTTGTTGAAAGAAGCAGGGTTGATATTCTCGTTTTCATTGATTGCATATGTTATAGTGTCGATTTCACAATCGGACATATCTAAAACACGCTTAATTAAATTATTTGCACTGTTTTTTGTGGGGGGTATTTTGCTGACGATATTGCGATTTAATTACTTGATAATGGTTGTTGTTGGGATAGTGATGATGACCAAGTGGCAAAAACGGAATATGGTGTTGAGTGGTGTATTGCTCCTGATTTGTGTGTGTTGTTGGTTTGGAGAATCTACGTTCTTGTATAGTGATTATTCACAAATGCCCCAAGTCGCCACTAAAATAATTGGAGGAAAAGGATTAAACGGATACTTCTTTATAGGCAATGAAGACCATCAAATGTATAACATGATGGTAGATGGTTATTTGGGGTATCCTTGGTGGAAAAAAGTGGCATTATTGCCGATGACTGCGGCAGTTCAGTATCTCATACCTCTACCTTGGGGATTTTGTGATGATATTCAATTTGGCTATACACTTGCTTATGCTCATATTTCATATCCATGGTATTTGATTGGCGGGCTGATATTATATTTTATTGTATTTGAAATGCGTCGTGCTTCTATACGGCTTCAGCGTATCATAATATGGGGCATGTTGATGTGGCTTGTGCCTGCTTTTCTGTTTGCCGGAACGGTTTCACGCTACGCTTTACCTTTGTTGTCATTGATTATTCCGGCGGCAGTGTTTGTTGTTGCAAAGTGGCAAGAGCTTAATAAATTGAGACTGAAAGTGTGGTGCTGGAGCTACGGCATGCTTCTTGTGATTGGCTTGGCTTTAGGGTATATTGTGCAGAAAGGAGTATTGTTGTGAAAATATCAATAATAACAGCAACTCGCAATAATTGTAACTTGATTGCAAAAACGATTGAAAGTGTTATTTCTCAAACGTATGAGAATATTGAATATATAATCGTTGATGGAGCAAGTACTGATGGGTCTTTGGAGATTATAAAAGAGTATGCTCAAAAATATTCATCGATTATTAAATATATAAGCGAGCCTGATAATGGTGTGTATAGTGCTATAAATAAGGGGATAAAAATGTCGTCGGGGAATGTAGTGGGATTATTGCATGGAAATGATTATTTTTCTTCGATTGATGTTGTGGCAAAAGTGGCAAAACTCTTTGAAGATAAAACAGTCCCATTTGTTTATGGAGATGTGAAATATGTCAAAGGTAATAGAGATAAGGTTGTGAGATATTATTCGGCTTCGCGGATTTCAAAAGAGTTGTTGTTGCAGGGGATTGCACCTCCACACCCATCATTATATATGCGTCGTGAATTATTCGAGAAATATGGCATATACAAAGAAGATTATTTGATTGGAGCCGATTTCGATATGTTTTTAAGATTGATTGTGGTTAATAAATTAGAGGGCCAATATTTGCCATTGGATATGGTAACAATGACTACCGGAGGGTTATCAACGCAATTATATCATCAAATTTTTACAAATAATCGAGAAAAATATCGAGCGTTGAAAGAAAATTCATGCTATGTTAGTGTGTATATGCTAATAAAACGGTATCTTTACACTTTGAAACTTTTAAGAAAAACGAAATAATTACGGCAACTTCTTCTAAAATAGTGTTGATTACCGGCTCATGTGGTTTCTTGGGTAGGTATTTATGTCATGAGTTTAGCGACTGCGATGTTACGACGTTGGGGTTGAATCCTCACAATGATGTCGTTTGTGATTTGTCAACGTCGTTGCCCACGTTTAATCGTCAATTTGATATTGTGATTCATGCGGCCGGAGATCCTCGTCCCGATAAGGCTGAAGCTGTTAATCATAGAGGAACCCGCAATTTGTGTAAGGGATTAGAGAATAATCCCCCACGTGAATTTGTTTTTATTTCTTCAGTGCAAGTCTATGGCAAAGAGAGTGGGGAGGATTATGATGAATCAACACCTATAGTTCCTAAAACAGAGTATGGGAAATCAAAATATAATGCTGAGCAGTTTTTGAAAGAATGGTGCAATAAACATGCTGTAATATTAACCATACTTCGTCCTCCATTAATTGTGGGTACACGAATGAAAGGGTTGCTGCGTTCGATGGTCAACGGGATATATCATGGGTATTATTTCCATATAAAAGGGAACGAGGCTCGTCGAAGTGTAATTCATGCAACAGATGTGTCGAGAGTTGTTAGAGGAATTTCGTCGATAGGCGGTGTGTATAATATAACAGATGGGGTTAGCCCTATGGTTAATGATTTTGCTGAAGCTTTGGCTTATCGCATGGGGGACAAGCGGATTTACACAGTGCCAATGTCGTTTGTGAAATATGTGGCAAAAATAGGAGATATTATAGGGTATTCAGCTCCTATCACAACTCAAAAATTATCACATTTGACACAAACATTGACTTTTAACTCCGATGCAATCTTAAATGTGATTGATTGGAAGCCAAATAGTGTAATAGAATATCTGCGAACTCATAATTACGATGAAAACAGTCTCTGAAAAAATAGCTATGTGGGTTGGCGATTTTTCTAATTCGCTAAAAAGTGTAGTAAAGCTTGTGCTGCATTCGCATCGTTCGACGATTTCTCGATGTGCAAGTAAAGATGAGGCTATAATTATAATGGGAAATGGTCCTTCATTGAATGGCACTATCTCTAAGTATGCCGATGTACTGAAGTCTATTCCAACGTTGGCGGTAAACTTTGCCGCAAATGCTCCTGAGTTTTCGAATTTACAACCACGTTATTATGTCCTTGCCGACCCCCATTTTTTTGTTTCAAGTGACGATGATAATGTGAAGAAATTGCGAGATAATCTTGCCAAAGTGAGTTGGCAGATGACTCTGTTTTTGCCATTTGATGCAAAGAAGTATGGTTTTGTAATAGAAAATTCAAATATTGATATAGAATACTTTAACTTCTTGGCTGTTGAGGGTTTTGAATGGTTTGAAAATTGGGCTTATTCGTCGGGTCGGGGAATGCCACGCCCACGCAATGTGCTGATACCATCGATAATGATTGCAATAACTATGGGCTATGGCAATATATATGTTACCGGGGCAGATCATTCTTGGACTAAAACATTGTCAGTGAATGAGCAAAATGAAGTTGTATCGGTTCAGCCGCACTTTTATAAAGAAGATGAAAAGGAGGAAAAACGTATAAAAGTGGATTATTTGAAATATCCTTTGCATCAGATTGTTTATAGCTTTTATGTGGCATTTAAGGCTTATCATGAGATTCAGCGATATGCAATCCATAAAAAGGTAAACATATATAATTCTACCCCCGGAAGTTTTATTGATGCTTTCCCCCGTAGGGATTTAGATAAGGTATAGGTATAATATCGCGACGCGATATATGGATAAGAAAAAAGCCGTCCTTCACAGGGCGACTTTTTTCTTTCTTGGTTTCCCAAGTTAAACAAACCTAACATAAAACACGATTATCAATATCTTTACTTTTAATTTTGGTTATACGTCTAAATCTAACATTAAATACTAACCCTAAAAATATTTACTATATATTTATATTAGCTTTTTGAGGAGAATAAAACACCCCATAGGCTTATTAATTATTTTACATTGCAAAATTACATCAATAAAAAAATGCTTGATTATAAATTGAATGTAAATATAGAATAATTCAAAAAATATATATGCATAAATAACTTAACCATAATTGATTAGAGTTGTGTGAATATGACTAAAATATAGAATCATATATAGATAAAATTTGCGATGATTATAGCTTTTGCAGCAAATGAAAGGTTGAGAAAAGGCAGATGTGACAAATTTATGAGTGATGCCTGAAAAAACTTTTTGAAGGAATATGTGTATTGAGATTATTTTTGTATATTTGTATTGTCTATAGTATGGGTAATCAGCCAAATTTGATTTTGTGTGAAGCGGAAGGTGTGTATAGTAACCGGCACTCGTGCTGAATGGGGGTTGTTGAGTGGTATAGCTAAACAACTTCGATTTAGAGATGATGTTATGTTGCAAATTATAGCGACTAATATGCATCTTGATTTTCGTTATGGACATACGATTGATGATGTGATTTCGCAGGGATTTATAGTTGATGCGTGTGTGCCTATGATGGTTGATGATGATTCAACAATGTCAACGGCTAAGGCGATGGCAAAATGTCTTGACGGAATGGCAGATGCATTTGCTCGATTGACCCCAGATGTAATAGTGATATTAGGCGATAGATATGAAATGCTGGCTGTGGCAAGTGCCGCAACAGTAATGCGAATCCCAATTATTCATTTGCATGGAGGCGAAATATCTGAAGGAGCTATTGATGATAGTATTCGTCATGCAATTACAAAGTTATCATCGTTGCACCTTACGGCAACTGACGAGTATAGAAATCGAGTGATACAAATGGGAGAACAATCTCAAAATGTTATTAATACTGGTGCAATCGGAGTTTATAATGTGGCACATGTAGAGCCTATGAGCCTTGAGGAATTAAGCACGTCGTTAGATTTTGAGATTACCCCCGGCACATTGTTAGTAACATATCACCCTGCAACGCTTGATGATGAAGATGTGTCAATCCGTTGTGAAGCGTTGCTTGAGGCACTTGATGCGTTTCCTCAAAACAAAGTAATTATCACATATCCCAATAACGATGCTCAAGGACGAGTGATAATTGATATGATTGAGAATTATGCTAAAAATAATAAAGGACGAGTGTTAGTTAAGCCTTCGCTTGGGTTACATCGTTATATATCGGCACTTCATTATGTTAGTGCTGTGGTGGGAAATTCTTCAAGTGGCATAATTGAAGTGCCATCAATGGGAATCCCAACGGTAAATATAGGCATACGTCAGAAGGGACGTATGGCAAGTAGCTCTGTCATAAATTGTGGCGACAAACGTGAAGATATTGTTAATGCAATAAAGTTTGCGTTGAGTGAAGAAGGAAAATGTTTAGCAAGTCAATCAATAAATCCATATTGCAAAGACAACACTTTGCAACTCATTGTTGATGCAATCGCAACCACTCCGTTAGAAAGAATGAAAAATAAATCATTTTACGACTTAAATGAAAAATAAATCATTATATATAATTCCTGCACGAGGTGGGAGTAAGGGCATACCTCGCAAGAATATCAAAGAACTTGCAGGGGTTCCATTGATTCATTATTCGATTGCAGTGGCACGAGCGTTGGTTGACGATGCTCATATTATTGTATCGACTGATGATGATGAGATTGCACAAGTTGCTCGACGAACAGGTCTGCCTATATCATATATGCGTCCGGCACATTTGGCAACTGATACAGCCGGTTCGCGTGAAGTGATTCTTGACGCAATGAATTATGCCGATAGCATTGGCATTCATTATGATAATGTGGTTTTGTTGCAGCCTACTTCGCCATTGAGAAATGCCGATGATGTAAAAAGAGCACTGGAGTTGTATTCTCATGATATTGATATGGTGGTTAGTGTTGTTGAAACATCGGCAAATCCTTATTATAACTGCTTTGAAACAGATGTAAGGACAGGTTATCTTCATGTGTGTAAAGGAGATGGCAAAATCACACGTCGTCAAGATGCACCTCGAGTGTGGGAATATAATGGTGCTGTTTATGTGATAAATCCTCGTTCAATTCGAGCAATGGCAATGGGAGGATTTTCTCGTAAAGTGCCATATGAAATGCCACGAGAAAGGAGTATTGATCTTGATACACCTATGGATTGGGCAATCGCTGAATTGGTAATATCTGAATTGTCAAAAAACAAATAATGGTTATGAAGCAATATATAATAACCGAAAAAGCTACGATTCTTGAAGCTCTTCAACAGCTAAATACGTTGTCGGGACAGCAAATGGTGTTGCTTGTTACAAAAGAAAATGGCGTGATGACCGGGACATTGACTGATGGAGATGTGCGTCGTGCGTTGCTTGCCGGCGTGTCATTAACTGCCGAAGTTAAAGATGCCATGCATCGTGATTTTAAGGCTATAAAAACCGAAGAAGTTGATGTTAAGATGATGCGTAGTTGTCGCATGAAAGGTATAGGAATATTGCCTCATCTAAATGATGATGGAACCATTAAAACTATATATGACCTCACGATAACAAAGGCGGTGTTGCCAATAAGTGCAATACTAATGGCTGGTGGCAAGGGGGAACGCCTTCGTCCATTGACGCTAAACACGCCAAAACCATTGCTTGAAATAGGAGGCAAGGCTATTATTGATTACAATATTGAAGCTTTGGCTTCGGTGGGAGTAACCGATATTACAGTAACTACTCGTTATCTCGCAGAACAAATTCATGAGCATTTTGCAAAACCTGTATCAGGGATACAAGTTAAGTGTGTAACCGAAACACAGCCATTGGGGACTATTGGGGCGGCATCATTAGTGTCGCGAAATGGAGAGGGCAACACATTGGTAATGAACTCTGATTTATTGACCACTATTTCATTTGAAGAAATGTATATGCGTCATGTTGAGGAACATGCCGATGTAACAATTGCAGCTATTCCATACGTTGTGTCGGTGCCATACGCAATTTTGACAACAGAAACCTCGCAAGTGAAAGGTATTGAAGAAAAACCTTCATACTCTTATTATGCCAATGCCGGCATTTATATCTTCTCCAATCGATTGCTCGATACGTTGCCTAATGATAGTCGTACTGATGCAACTGATTTAATAGAGCAGGCTATTGATAAGGGAATGAAGGTGGTATATTATCCAATTAATGGCACATGGATTGATGTGGGCTCGCCAAACGACTTCAAACAAGCCCAAGATCTCATGCGTCACCATAATGATTTAATCAAATAACGAAAAACAACATTTTTATGGCAGATTCTAATTTTATTGATTACGTAAAAATACTATGTCGCTCCGGAAAAGGAGGAGCCGGTTCACGACACTTTTATCGAGCAAAATATGTGCCGAAAGGAGGTCCTGATGGTGGTGATGGAGGCCGAGGAGGTCATATCATTCTAAAAGGAAACAAAAATATGTGGACGTTGCTTCCGCTACGTTATCGTCGTCATGTTTTTGCGGGAAATGGGCAAAGTGGTTCCGGTGGACGCAGTTTTGGAAAAGATGGCGATGATGTAATTCTCGAAGTGCCATGTGGGACAGTGGTATTTGATGCCGAAACCGGAGAATACCTTTGTGAAGTTGTTGAACATGATGAAGAAATAAAATTGCTTCGCGGTGGTCGTGGTGGACTTGGAAACTGGCATTTTAAGAGTGCAACAAATCGCACACCTCGTTATGCTCAACCCGGAGAACCTGCAATAGAGAAATCGGTAATAATGGAGCTTAAGTTGTTGGGCGATGTTGGTTTGGTTGGTTTCCCTAATGCAGGTAAGTCAACATTGTTATCATCAT
The DNA here is from genome assembly GCA_904502025.1 of uncultured Muribaculaceae bacterium. Lineage (GTDB taxonomy): Bacteria > Bacteroidota > Bacteroidia > Bacteroidales > Muribaculaceae > RGIG4079. The sequence continues at coordinate 11,942 of CAJGDJ010000022.1, read as the reverse complement.
TATCAGCAGCACGCCCAAAAATTGCTGATTATCCATTTACTACAATGGAGCCTCAACTTGGCATTGTGTCATATCGTGATAATCGCTCATTTGTAATGGCTGATATTCCGGGAATTATTGAAGGTGCAAGCGAGGGTAGAGGGTTAGGTTTGCGTTTTCTTCGTCATATCGAACGCAATGCAGTGTTGCTGTTCATGATTCCTGCCGATGCCGATGATATTAAGCGAGAATATGAAATTCTTCTTGATGAATTGATAAAATTTAATCCGGAGTTGGAAGATAAACATCGTGTGCTTGCAATCTCAAAAAGCGACATGCTTGATGATGAGTTAATGGCTGAAATGGAAAAGGAATTACCTCAAGATATTCCACATGTGTTCCTTTCATCGGTTACGGGAATGGGTGTTACAGAATTGAAAGATTTACTTTGGAATGCGATAACCGATGAGAATAATCGTATTGAGCCGACAACAATCACTCATCGCCCTCTCGACGGACATCATCGTGTGCGTGAAGAAGATGAATTTATTTTTGAAAACGAGCCTATGGCAATAGAGGAAGAAGATGAAGAAGATGAAGAATTTTTCTACGAAGGCGATGATTGGGACGAAGATGTAGAATTTGACTGGGTTGAATACGAAGAAGATGAATCCCAAGAATAATATTTCTCATATCGACTTATTAACAATCCCCGGCGTGTTGGCATTTAGCACATGTCGGGGTTGTGTTATTGATGGAGATAATTATAGTGGCTTTAATGCGTGCCATTACACGGGCGATGATGAAAATCATGTATCGCAATGTCGAGAGCAGTTGTGTACAATGCTTGGTATAAATAGCAATAGTTTGATAATGCCACGTCAAACACATTCGCTCAATGTGGCAGTAATTGACTCAATTCCATTTGATACTGAAAAGTTAGAGAATATAGATGCCCTTGTAACTACACTCCCACGTGTTGCTATTGCAATAAATACGGCAGATTGTGTGCCAATTGTGCTTGTTGATGATGTTAATAATGTAATTGCTGTGGCTCATTCGGGTTGGAAAGGAACAGTAAGTCGAATCGCAAGTAAAACGGTCGCAACAATGGTCGAATGTGGAGCTGAGATTTCACACATAAAAGTTGCAATGGGTCCATGTATTTGTGGAGATTGCTTTGAGGTTGGAGACGAAGTAGTGGCTCAATTTGTTAATAATGGATTTGATAGCCCTCAAATAATTCTGAATGGTTATGGCGAGCGAAGTCATATTGATTTGCCTCAAGCTTGTCGCCAATCGTTGCTTGAAATAGGTGTGCGTGATGAGAATATAGTATTGTCGGTAGATTGTTCACGTTGTAACACTACGAAATTTTTCTCTGCTCGCCGATTAGGCATTAATTCGGGCCGCACACTTACTATGGTAATGATAAAGGCTTGACTGAATAAACAATCAAGCCTTTGTATTATTTCTTTTTTGCTTTTGATTTGTTTTTTGATGAGGAACGATGCTTGAAACCTTTATAGGCATTTTTAGTATCGCTTTGTGTTATTGAAATCGTTTTGTCAACTGTGCGATTATCAAGAGTGTGCTTAAAGAGCCATTTGTAAGTATCTTCAAGATAGAAAAGACGAGCTAACGCACCATGATTAACACCAGCCCATTCATCATAGCGAAGTAATGGAGTTTCTCCTGCTTCTTCCATCTGATTTTTTACTTTTCGAGATTCGTTGACTGAAACGGCACGGTCGGCAGTGCCATGAATAATCCATAACGGCACTTCATTAAGTCCACTGAGGTCTTTGCGAGAACCTCCTCCACAAAGAGCCATTGCTGCCGCAATGCGATTGGGATATGTTGCCACAAGGTCGATTGTGCCATATCCACCAAGACTCATGCCAAGCACATAAATGCGATTCGTGTCGATAGGATAGCGTTCGCTAACCCAATCAACGATTGTCATGATATTTTCAGGTTTCCAAAATGTCCCCGGATTTTGAGGTGCAATGACGTAGGCGTCAATCTCACGACCCTTTTTTATTGCATCAATAGAGCCATAACGCAGTAGCTTGTTCAAATTATTGCCGCAAAGACTGCGTCCATGAAGAAAAATTACAAGAGGTTTGAGATTGGGTTGAGAGGGAACAAAATGTGGGACGTTGCTAAAATCGCCCATCAATTCACGTGCTATTTTTTCTTCTGAGGTTAGTGAATCAATGTTTGAGGTAGGGTTAACGAGTAAGATACTATCATTGCTTGTTGATGTTGTTGTATCGGTGTTATTTGGCTCATAGAACCAATAGTTATAACCTCCTTCAACAACTCGATTCTGTGCTGTGAGTTTTGCTTCAACTTTTATAGAAGAGCAAAAAAGAATAAGAAATATAATTGAAATAACCTTTCTCATAATGATAATTTTTATTCAATCGACATTTTGTAGATTTTAGTGCCACGAGATCCACATACTACCTTGTTCCCGATTATTATAGGTGATGACTCAAAGTTGCTTCCAACGTGGGAGGTATATAGCATTTCTCCGGTTTTGCCTCGGAACAAATACACATTGCCCGAAGTGTCTCCGGTAAACACAAATAGCTCATTTTTTTCATTATATACTGCAATAGGAGAGGTCCAAGAGTATTGTTTTAGAGGAATGCGATATATTGTTTTGCCGGTTTTGGAATCGAATGCAATAAATTCACCAAGGCGACCGGGCTTGTGTAGGCAAAAGTTTGAGAATATCATACCTTCACAATCGCCATGTCCTATGAGTGGAGTTGCAAACATACCACCTTCCACTTTTTTCTCGCCATTTATGCAACGACCTTCTATTTTTGTACTCCATACCACTTCCCCAGTCAATCCGTTTAATTTGGTAAACCAAGAGTAGCCATTGTCGCCTTGAGAGTCTATTTCGCAACCTGTGTAAACGTATGGAATTCCGTTTTCTTCTACAACCACAACTGTAGCATCGGTGTCATCATGGTTATAATGCACCCACACCGGTTTTAGGTTATTGAGATTGATGCAAATGATAAAGCCTTCATTGTCGGCAAAATATCCATAGTTGCGATGAACAGCCATCGATGATTCAATACCTCCACCTCCTTTGCCATTTCGATAGCGAAGGGTTGAATGGAGTGTTACATCATTTCCATTGCAATATAGTTTGTATAATGAGCCATTTTCGCCGGGACGAAATATGAATTGTCCCACAGCAATAGGCGATGAATCGTATGCCCCCCAACCACGCCAGGCGTTGGCGTCTTTTTTGAAAAAAGATACTTCTTTGTGGTTATATAGGTTAAATACTAATGCTCCAAAAGGTATGGTGTCGGGAATTCCTTGCCCCACAAACATATTTCCATTCATAGAGGGGTGTATTGACGATGTCCCTTTGATTGGATTTCCCACTGAATAAGGTTCGCGTGAAGCTTTTCCTGTTTCAAAATCTATGAAAAATACCTTGCCTGCGAGCGAACTGATGATTATTTCTTTATTAGAGAAATCGGGTTTAATATATTTAGCCGCTTCAGTTTTGATGCGTTTCATTTGTTTGTCGCTCCACTCTACATAAAGGGGTTGACCTGTCCAGCCTGAACCTCCTCCCCAACGAGCCGACATGCCACTGCCTGTGTTAAATTCCCAATCAACTTTTACGATAGAGGGAGTTCCTTTTACTTTGCCTGAGAATGAAGTTTCTCTTGATGGGTCGCCACGAAATGTGAGAATGTTGTTGCTCTCGTTATATTGATTGTCGAAATTTTCAAGTTGTCCTGATATGTTATTTAAGAAAGTGTCAATTTTTATGACTTTCAATTTTTTTACCGATGCAAATGATGTGTCGGGGTGAGGGAGTGTTATATTTATTGTATCATTGGCAATTGTGCTATCTGTGTTAAGGGTGTCTTTTGATTCTGAAGTTTTATGGCTTGAACCACAAGAAAATGTTAACAAGCCAATTATGACAAGTATAATAATTAGTTGTATTTTTTGCATAACTTATTAATATATACAAATTTCAAAATGCAAAGTTATGCTAATTTGTTGAAATAGGCAAATTTAGTGTTTGGGATATAAAAACAACGAAGATGCCGACTCATGAGAGTTGCATCTTCGTTATAACGTTTTTACTGTGTTGAAATTATTCGCCGGGAACGATAGCTTCGCTTGGGCAGTTGTCAGCACAAGTGCCACAGTCGATACAAGTATCAGCATCGATAACATAGATATCACCTTCAGAAATTGCTTCTACTGGACATGCAGGAAGGCAAGTACCACAAGCAACACAGTTGTCAGTAATTACGTAAGCCATAATAAATTAATTTAGTTATTATACAAATTAAAATGTTTTACCAATGCAAAAGTAGTGTTTTTTTATATATTTCAGTAATTTTTCGTCAATTATTTTTTGATAAAAAAATGATTTTTAATCGTGAAATAAACGTATTATTCTATATTTGTGAATGTTACTACAATATAACTTTTTGCACATAGTTATTTTCTCCATTTATTATATAGAATCCATGAGTGAGATTATTTATATAGTTAACACCTGCATTTATAGAAATGATTCTTGATGCACCACCGGCACGAGTGATTGTTATATGTGTTGCAATGTGTGATTCAATAATCAAAGCCCCATTTGAGCTATAAATAGTTAAGGCATTATTTTTTGAAACATCTTCTATCCCTGTTGATTCCCAACCATTGAATTTGTAGATTCCATTATTTTTCAATGATAAATCGGCTGTTTGATTTGAACCTCCTCCTTGACCATTATTGAAAATCACCATTGGAGTAGAGAGGTTGTCGATAGTGATAAACGACATTTCCCACATGCCTTCACTGTTCATTGACATCGCTGTTCCGGGCCAACTGCCAAGATAGGTTTTGTTACTGTTTCCGGCGTCCCACACATAGGCATATACTGTTGAGTTGCCCCAATTGGTGTCTTTATAATAGAAAATCCATTTGTTTTCGGTAGATTCCTCATTATTCCCACCTTGATTTTCTTTATATGTGCCGATATAGCCCGATGTGTTATATATACCATTGTTTATCCAGGTGAGGTCGGCTGTTTGTGTGCCACTGCCATTATTAAAGATAATCATTGGAGTTGTTGCTTGAACGCTTGCTGTTGCCTTATAATAGCCCGATTCACTATCGATGCTAATTTGAGTTCCGGGCCAAGAACCAAGAAATTCGCTATTATTGCTATTGTCCCATGCGTAGGCATATACGTTTGTCCAATTACTGTTGGCATTATTAAAATATGCAGTTAATTGAGTTTCGGTATTATCACCGGGGGTGTCGCCTGGAATATCGGGTGTTGAATCATCATAGTTATACACAACTGCAATACCGGTTGAACCTACCGTACCTGTTATTTTTGATGAAGTAACAGTCCATGTATTACCTGTGATTTCATCTTTATAAGTTCCGGGAGCAACAGTACTACCTCCGTTTGAGATAGAAACATTACCACTGCCCGATGCTTTTACAACAACCACGCCTTTTTCGCGACAAACAGCCATAACGCCATTTTCACACACATAATAATCTTTTTGTCCTAACATAGCATTGTGAAAATGGTTCACTGCTACAACTTCTTTGTTTTTGAAATCAACACCACCTTTTTGTCCAAGACGTATAGAATTAGCACTTGTGGAAGTGGGACGAGAGAAATATAATGCTGTGGCACCACTGCGAGAGGCAAGTAGGGCGTATGTACGATTAATTTGATTGACACTTGCCGAACGGGAATCCTCGCCGTATTTTCCGTCATTGGCATAAGTGTCGTGGCTTTCTGCCCAATATACGATTTTGTCGTTAGCTATTCCTCGATTAGACCAATTTCCATAGCCACTGTAGGTGTTTCCTGCTTGAATTGAGTAGCGAATATCTCTGCCATAAACGTTGTCGGTAACAGAAATATAATCGGAATATTCTTTCATGAGGAGGTCATTCCCTACACCATCGGTTGGACCGATAAGAATTTCTCCATAGTGCCAAAGTCCAGAGTTTTTTGTAACTGCACTCCAAAAATCACAACCTTCAGATGGAAGTCCGATATGTTTTGCCGCGTCCCAGCGAATGCCATCAACTCCGTATGACTTTAATTCATCAACATAGGCTCGCACAGCATTATACACTGTTGCATGCTCTGAATTGAGATCACGCATACCTATATCTCCATGAGTAACTTGCCAACGATTATTGTAGTCGATGTTACTACCATGAGTGTGCCAATATTCGTCTTTGTGCCAACGCGAGGCTACATAACTCATAGAGCCGTTGAGGTGATTTGAGACAACATCAACAATAACCTTAATTCCATATTTGTCGGCTTCACTACAAAGAGCTATTAAATCTGATTTTGAGCCAAGCCCACCTGTGGCAAATGTAAAATCGTAAGGTTGGTAAGCAAAATACCATGTGGCATTATCCCCGGCATTGCCTTGAGAGGGAGATGTTTGCACCGAAGTGAATCCTGCTTTTGCAATATTAGGCAGTTCTTCTTTAATTTGATTAAATGACCAATCAAAGCAATGTAATATTGTTCCGTCTTGGCAATTTTCGGGGAGTCCATAGTTATTAGTAGCTGATACATTTAATGTAAAGCATAACGATGCGATAGCAATCGTTCGTAAAAGTGTTTTATCCATGAATCACAATGTAAGTATGAAAGTTTATTAAATAAAAAATAATGAAATGCAAAGTTAAATTATTTGTAGAGTGGAATGTAGATATTATGGAAAATTAACACAAATAAGAGGTGTTTTTGGTGTGTATTGGTGTTTTTAGTAGGCATTCAAATTGTAGGAAACAAAAAGTGTGATTAATTTTGTAGTCAAATATGAATTTTAAGAAAAAATAAATCAAACAGATATGGAAATTAAAAAGTTAATCGATGATCCTAAAGCAGCGTTGGTGATTCGCATTATTGCTATTGTTTTTGCAATTTTATTTGTGTTTATGATGTGGATGTTTTTCTCTCAAAATGCAAGGATTAAAGAAGCTGAGGCTTTGAATACAGAATTGCAAAATGTCAACGAACAGTTGAAACTTGAAAATGAACAAATTCAGTTGAATAACGAATTTCAAGCTCTCGACGATCAATTTCAGGCGATTGAAAACCAATCGTTGAAAGTTGCTGTCAATGACTCAATATCAAAAGAATATGATAAAGCCAAACAACGCATAGAAGAGTTGCGTAAGGAACTTAAAAATGAGAAGAATAAAAACTCAAAACGCATAAAAGAATTACAATCTGAGATAGAAACACTTAAAGGAATACTTCGTCACTATGTGGAACAAATAGATTCATTGAGTCGTGAGAATGCCGGATTGAAGGCCGAAAATGCTGAAATGAGAAGCAAAAATACTCAATTAACAACTCAAATGGGCGAAGTGTCGCAGCAAAAGAAAGTGTTGGAAGAACGAATGGAACTTGCCGAAAAGCTGAATGTTACCGGTGTAACTTTTTCTGCACTAAAGAAAAATGGTAAAAATGAAAAGCGAATTACAAAGGCAAAGCAGTTGAAAGTGTCGTTTACTATTCCTCAAAACAATTCAACACCGGTGGGTGTTAAGAATATATATTTGAGAATAACTTCGCCCGAGGGGTCATTGCTTGGAGGGGCCGGCACATTTGCTTTTGAAGGAACAAACCTACAATGCACTGCTCGTAAGCAGATTGAATATGGAGGTGAAGAAATCCCCGATGTTACAATATATTGGGACGTAAATACAGCACTCAACACCGGAGAGTATCTTGTTGAGCTCTTTACCGATGGCTATCGTTTGGCTTCACGCCGATATACAATGAATAAATAGTAGAAATATTCATAGATGACTATGATTGCTCAAATATGGAACGATATATTAACTTCAATAAACAATGTTGAGGTTAATACGGTATCGGCCATATTTAAGTTGTGCTTGAGTTTGTTGCTTGGTAGTGTTGTAGGTCTTGAACGTAAACGAAAAGGACAAACTGCAGGAATCCGCACGTTTGCTCTCATTTCAATGGGAGCTACACTTGCAATGCTCATTTCGATTTATGTGCCACAAGTATATTTTGGACTTAAAAATGGCGATCCCGGTCGAATTGCTGCACAAGTAGTATCGGGCATCGGATTTCTTGGAGCCGGTGCTATTATTCAAATGAAAGGCTCGGTTAGGGGATTAACAACAGCAGCCGGTATTTGGATGGTGGCGGCAATTGGTTTGGCGGTAGGTGTGGGCTTGTACCTATTATCGATAGTAGCTACAGCGTTGATTTTGATAATACTTATGCCGTTAGAGCGATTTGAACATCGCATAGGTATGGGTTCTGAATCACGTATCATTCGCATTAAAGTGGGGTGTGTGGTGGAGAATATCGAAAGTTATCGAAAGTTGTTCGAGCAACATAAAGTGCATTTGAGTAATGTATATGTAGAATATGATTATGACAAGGAAATAACACATATAAATTTTGTGGTATTAATGAAAGAAAATACCGACAATGTGAAATTGTTTGCTCAATTGCGACAACTATATGCGACACATTCCATATCATTGGCAAATCAAGTAAATCTATAAAAACAGAATAAATAATGATAACATCTTTAATTACCGACCTTGCGTTTATTCTCATTCTCGGAGCTGTGGTAACAATCGTGTTTAAGTGGATTAAACAGCCGGTTGTACTTGGTTATATTGTTGCCGGTTTTTTGGCAAGTCCTCACTTTGAATATCTTCCATCGGTCAACACTGAGGAGAATATTGAGTTCTGGGCACAAATCGGTATTGTGGTATTGTTGTTCTCATTAGGGTTGGAGTTCAGTTTCAAGAAACTTGTCAATGTAGGAGGTTCGGCTGTGGTTACGGCACTGATTATCGTGATGGGAATGATGACAGGTGGATTCGCTATAGGACATTTATTAGGATTCTCAAATATCAACAGTCTTTTCCTTGGGGGAATGTTGTCAATGTCATCGACTACGATTATTATTAAGGCGTTTACCGATATGAACCTTCGACAAAAGAAGTTTGCATCAATGGTATTTGCTGTGTTGATTGTCGAAGACCTTTTTGCAGTGCTGATGATGGTAATCCTATCTTCAATTGCGGTAAATAATAGTGTTGAAGGGGGAGAGATGCTTTATAGTGTGGGCAAACTTGCATTCTTTTTGATAATATGGTTTTTGGTGGGAGTATTTGTATTACCATCGGCATTTAATGCAGCACGTCGTTTTCTCAATAGTGAAACATTGCTTGTGGTGTCGATGGGGCTATGCTTGGGAATGGCTGTATTCTCGGTTTATTGTGGATTTTCGTTGGCACTTGGTGCATTTGTGATGGGGTCGATTCTTGCCGGGACAAGTTATGCCGAACGAATAGAACATGTAGTAGCTCCTGTAAAAGATCTTTTTGGAGCAGTATTCTTTATATCAGTTGGTATGATGGTGCAGCCTCAAATCATTTTTGATTATTGGTCTCCTATATTGATATTATCATGTGTGGTAATTGTGGGAATGATTGTTTTTGGCACATTTGGCATGCTCGTAACAGGTCAAACTCTAAAGGTTGCAATGCAATCGGGCTTCTCTCTTACGCAAATTGGGGAATTTGCCTTTATTATCGCATCGCTTGGTATGTCGCTTGGTGTGTTAGATGTAACAATCTATCCTATCGTAGTTGCAGTGTCGGTAATAACCACATTCACAACTCCCTATTTCATTAAAATGGCAGAGCCTGCTTATAATATCGTTGAACGTATATTGCCAAAAAAATTGCATTTCCTCATTGATCGTTACACCATTGAAGCGTCGAGTGTAAGCGAAAACACATCATTGTGGTCGTCATTATTGCGTCGTTATTTGTGGCGAGTTGTGCTTTATTCGATAGTGTTGATAGCTATTGTTGTAGTGTCAAACCAGTTTGTGATGCTATGGATAGAATCAATAATGCCATCGTGCTATAAATTAGTAGGAAGTGTGGTTACTCTTGGGGTTATGGCACCTTTCCTATTGGCATTGTCGGTACCTGTGTCGAAAAAGATTGAACGTCAACGATTGAAAGAGGCAAATGCTCATTTTGACGTGCCATTGATAGTGATGTCGTTGTTCCGTATTGTTTTGGCTGCCGCCTTTGTGGTATATACACTTACATCAATCTATAACATTGGAATAGGGTTGTGTTTTGGTATAGCATTCTTTGTAATGCTTGTTATTGTATTCTCAAAACGAATAGGCAAAAGATTGACAAATATTGAAACAAAATTCCTTGACAATCTCAATGAGCGGGAATTACGTCGCAGTGGTAAAAATAACAATCTTGTGAGCGATCTTCACTTGGCATATATGGTAGTAGGCTCGGCATGTGAGTTTGTGGGTGAACGATTAATAGATTCAAATCTCCGCAAACGCTACGGGGTGAACATCGTGAGCATACAGCGAGGACAAAAGGCTATCCCAATTCCCAAAGGAGATACACGAATTTTCCCCGGCGATGTGTTGGGCGTAATTGGTAATGACGAACAAATTCAAGCGTTGCTGCCAATCGTAGAAGCCGAAAATGAAGTTGCCGATACTGCATTTAACCCTAATAATTTCAAACTCACAAATGTGCAACTTGGAAATGAATCGCCATTGTTGGGACACACTTCTGCATCGGCGAGCCTTCGTAATAAATATGCGTCGTTGGTTGTAGCCATTCAGCGCGGCGAAGAATATCTAAAACCCAATGGAGAGGTAGTATTCCAACCTCATGATATTTTGTGGCTCGTGGGCGATCCAAAAGTTATTGCCTCATTGAAATAAATTCCGATTAGAAGAAGATAACTTCATAAATAATAAAAGGAAACATGAAAGGGATTAATGTATGGAGTGTGTTAATGACAATGATGCTTTCATTTGGAATAATGTCGTGTGGAGAAGAAGATCCGACAGAAGAACCGAATAGTAGCCCTTCTGCTTTGGATAAAACCGACATTTTCACCACATTGGTTTATGATGATATGGTCTATGTCGAGGGAGGCACCTTCACAATGGGAGCACAATCAAGTAGTAGCTCTTCATCAAATTATGATTCCGACGCATACTCTGATGAATCGCCGGTGCATCAAGTAACCTTAAGTGATTTTTATATCGGCAAATATGAAGTAACACAACAATTGTGGGAATATGTAATGAAATATAGTGGTACGACAGCCGATGGTTCTTTGATGAGTGCATACGCCTCAGATGTATGGTTAGGCACAAACCCCTCTTCAAGTTATGGAGTGGGGATTTATTATCCTGCATATTATGTGAGTTGGGAAGATGTCGTTAATATCTTTATCCCACGTTTGAATAGAATTACCGGCAAGACGTTCCGTTTGCCTACAGAAGCCGAATGGGAATATGCCGCACGCGGAGGAAATAAAAGCAAAGGATATAAATACTCAGGAAGTAATACCATTGGCGATGTGGCGTGGTATAATGATAATGCATATTCTCTTGGATATGGGACCCCAGATTATGGCACCCACCAAGTAGGTTCCAAATTACCTAATGAATTAGGGATATATGATATGAGTGGCAATGTGTGGGAATGGTGTAGTGATTGGTTTAGCAGTAGCTATTATTCATCAACTCCATCAGCCAATCCTACCGGGCCTACTACTGGCTCGAATCGTGTGCGTAAAGGTGGTTGTTGGTATAATCATGCACAAAATTGCCGAGTGTCGTATCGCTACAGCTGTATTCCAGAGAATAGAGATAGTTATCTCGGTTTTCGATTGGTTTGCCAATAAATAGGAGCCTATAATTGTTGCATTTATACATCTGATTTTATTGCTGTCCGATAAAACTTTTTTTGAGTGAATAAAAAATTAGGACTGGTTCCATTTGCATGAATCAGTCCTTTTTGGTTACTTTTGTTTTACCACAAACAAGTTTAACCATGGGTAAAAGTACACATTTTATCGG
>CAJGDJ010000021.1 GCA_904502025.1 uncultured Muribaculaceae bacterium | reverse complement strand
CTACATCAAACCACAACTATTGGCGAATAATGCTGTTAGGGTTTGTGTTGTTTAATATCTAATTTCTACATCAAACCACAACGGTGATAAGGAAAGTTATCCTATCGCATCGGTTGTTTAATATCTAATTTCTACATCAAACCACAACGATTGGGAGGAGATGTATCCAAGGGGGTAGGTTGTTTAATATCTAATTTCTACATCAAACCACAACTATGTTGTGTTGTGTTATTTAATTCATGTATGTTGTTTAATATCTAATTTCTACATCAAACCACAACCTGCTCAGATAGGTAGTAGTGGCGACTCTGGTTGTTTAATATCTAATTTCTACATCAAACCACAACCTTAGTTGGTAAATGAGCTAAAATATAGGTTGTTAAGATGTATTTTAGCTTCAAAAAAAGAGTAATTAAGCTAAAGAAATGGTTTGTAAAAGTAGATTTCTACGCAAATATATTAAAAAAATTCTAATTGTTGAGGAACTTCAGGGTTGTTTTGAACTTCTTTACCATAATAGTTTATAATTTCACTATATTGTTTACCAGTTACTTTTAAAATACTTACCATACCATCTGGAGGAATAAAAGACTTTACTCGTTTTAGATGTACTTCCATACTTTCTTTTGAAGGACTATGTCTTACATATACAGAGAATTGCATCATTGTAAACCCATCTTTTTCAAGATACTTGCGAAATTTAGTTGCTCTTTTTCGTTGAATCTTTGTAGTTACAGGTAAATCAAAAAATACAAACAACCACATAATATGATACGCATTTAGACGAAGTTCCGACATTTAGTAATCGTTATTTAAATTCAGGAAAATTCAGTGTCTTTTCATCTCCCAAAAAACATTTGGCAAGAGAGGCACATGTGTATGTTATGCCAACATCTAAAGGCCGAGTTACACGTTTATATTTTGTGTCGCAAAATAATGTTTTTACAATGTGATGTTTGATTTCTTTATCAAGGTTCTCTTTTCCCTCATTATACAAATGATAAACAATCTCATCGATATATGGTCGAAATGGTTCCATCATGTCATCAGCAAGAGGAAAGGCATTATTTCTATTTCGGTGAAAAATTCCAAATGCAGGAAATAAACCAGCTCCCATTAACCCTCGTGCAATAGCGGCTCTTAATATACTATATCCATAATTTAAGAGATTATTTGGTGGAGGACCTTCTCGATATCGGGTAAATTCTTTTCCGAAAAGTTCTTTCCAATATATTCGTGCTGCAACCCCCTCCCGATTGTCGGCATCTCCACTTTTAACGTTTTTATATATTGGTTTTAATTTATCCCCATCGAGTCCCAATTTATAGAGTAATCTACTTTGATTTTTAATTTTTGAAGAAATTATTTGTTGCCACAAATGCTTCTTTAGGATATTATTTGCGGTTAATTGATGGCGATATCGTTCTCCTTGAGTTGAGTTTGAATCCAAATTTAATAACATTGAGCATGGCATCATATTTTTGCCACAAAATACAACAGCCACATTGTTTTCACTCAATGCATTTATAACAGGAATAGAAAAAGATGTTTGCTGATTTTCCACTATAATATACCCAATATCTTCAATTGGGACATAGTGTGGGTTGTCACATGAATCCTTTGACGCTAATATTAGCTGATTATCTTTTAATGAAAGATGTTTTGCCGTAGTCAAATATAGTACTCGCTTAAGCATTATTATTTAAAAATAATTTCTCCAGTTGTTGTTAGTTCAAAATCAAAACCTTCTACAAGTGCATTAAATTGAGTGTGTCTTAATGTAATAGAAGGTCTTAAATCTTCTCCTATTTTCCATTTACCTTTTTTTGTAGAGAATTCACTAGAAGACCTCGCTTCAGATGAATGAGTTAAGACAATGCACCCATATCCATTTCCTGTTGGGTCAATATTTATTCCAGTTATTTTGTATAATCTGCTATGTAGTTCAGAAATATTACATTTAATTATTTCTGACGATGAATTTTCGTAGAAAAGGACCATTGTGCCTATTTTAAAAAAATATTTTAAAGGATTGTCATTTTTATCGGATAATGGAACTAATTCTACGTCGTTTTTGCGAGCATTAAGTTTTAATTTTTTAGCAGCCTCTAAATTACTGACAATTTTATACGATCGTTTGGTATTCCCTTTATTGTCGATACCTTCATATATTGCTAGGCAATAATTGTTTTTGTTTGTAACATAATAATTCAGTTTGTAGTCTTTATCGGATAAATCTCGATGTTTTTTGAGGTGTATGGGATTTGTACTCTTAACGAAAATGCGTACTTTTTTAATTTCAATATTTTTCTCTTTATTCATCCACACTGGTTCAGCAAACGCATTTTTAAAACCACGTTCAGCAATTGCTTGACTCACTTTTTCTTTGACAACTTCGTCAACAATTTTAGATACGTCAGATTCGCTTAATTCACTTAGTCGTTTTCTGATAACATAATGTATATTATCATTCTTCTTTATGGCACCATAGAATTTATCATTGTGAAGTGCTCCACGAGCAGTATCTCCTTGTTGATATTTGATTTTTCCTTCAACATTTCGCTGTATTTTCCCTCTTATTCGTAATGCTTTTTTTGTTTTGCGAGGCATGTTATCAGCAGTATAATGTGAAACCAATATTGAATTAGAGATTGCTTTTACATCTTCAGTAAAAGTTTTCCAAGGTTTTTCAAAAATAGGTTTTGTAAAATTATTCCATTGGCTTATTTCTAGATTTTGTTTATATGTTGCCCACTTTTGATACTGTGCTCGGTCAATGCAAGCAATTACAATAGCATCGATACAATGATGAACGTGGTTTATACGCTCTTTCTTTGTATATTCTTCTTGTAATCCCCACATCACTCTAAATTCAGCGGTAGTGGCTCCTTTAATTGTGAAAATTTGCTTATTACTGCTGATATTATCTTCGATATCTATAGATCTGCTCGTAGTATTGATATATTTGTTAAAATAAGATCCTAAATACATTCGTGCATAACGTCCTATTATGCCAATATCGACCCCTTGACGATTTGAAAAACCTATTGGAACTTCTTTCATTGTAAATCGTTCATATTTTCCTCGCCAATAATCAAGATCCATTCTTAATTTATGGCGTTCTACAATCATTTTGTCTTTCGATACTTTATTATTGGCACTAGAAGTTTTAATGCGACTAATTTGTTTTTCTAAATCTTTAATTTTTGTTTCCCATCCTTGCTGAACTACATGTGCCATTATCTCATCATAATTGGATAACTCTGATGGAAGTTTTGCTTGTTTTATTTCTCGATTAAACCTTGATTCACAAAGGGTTTTATTTAATTGAGAATCATCACCTCCTCTTGAACGTGGTACGGTATGTTCAATGTCATATTTGGGATTTGCTCCTACAAAATCAGAAATGTCAATTTGTGTTCCAGTATAAATGCATCTATGATTTTGTTCTTCCCATAAAAGATATTTTAGAATTTCATTTTCACTTGGTGTATATTCAATATTATGTTGTGTTTTGAAATGATTTTGAATTTCTTTTATTGCTTTAGTCCGTTTTTTATTATTATCGGTTTGGACTGATGCTATTGCTTTACGTTTGTTCGCATCATTTAAATTGCGAGAAAACTCAATGTTAACTTTGGTGTATTGATTAATTTTCCCTTCCTTTATCAATTGATTGATTAAATGTCTAAGTTGAAATAATGCTCGCATTGCCATTGGATTGCGAATAGATGATGTGCGAGGACTTCCCAATAATACTACCCCATCTTTATTTGCTACAGCGTTAGGATAGGTTTCAATCATTGAAGGGTGATAGATTTTATCTAACTTTTTACGTTCTACAATATCTTCGAGATATTCTCTTATAGCATCAGGCTTTGTTCGTTTTGGATTATCGGGGTCAAATACAAAATCGGTTATTGTATTAATTAAGTCACTTTCAATTTGTGTAAAATATTCGTTATTATTTAAGATATGTTGAGGTAGTATTGATTTTATATTTGCCAACATTATAGATTCATCGTATCGCAATCCCTTATGCAAATATACTAAAGACTTATTTATCGCATTTAGGCTTAATGAAGCATATCCTTGAGGAATGGATATTGTTATAAATTTTTTAACCTGTTCGTCTGTCAATTGTAAATATTTGCGACCCCATTCCTCTAATTTTTGATTATTATCAAATGAAAATAATACATGCCATATGTCGTTAAGAATTTCTTCTTGAGTTTTATTTTCTCCTTTTTGATACACACTACATATCTCGTTAAGCCAATCATTCCCAAAAACGCCAATAAGCCCCGATGTAACAGGACATCCTGATACATTGGTAGTCATTTTATAGTTGAATCGATATGCTACATCTGCTTTATCATCTTTAAAGCCATAGTTGACTTTCTTTCCAGCAATTGCCTTGGCAATATCTTCAAATTCAAATTGAGCTTTGCGATGAAATAATGGTATAATTAGCTTTATTTCTGATTCATCAAGTGGTCGATAATTGTTGTCATTCATCGTTTTTATTTTGATATTGTTTATGAATGATAACATTCTAAACTCTTCAAATCGAGGATGTGACAACGGACATCGACTTTTGTTTTTCTCAAAAGAACATTTGCCAACAAGTCCTTTTTGAGATTTGAGTGGACGCTGAAAAAATATGGCTCTTTCTAATTTTGTAACTAATTCAACAGAAAGCTCTTGCATGTCACATATTGCATTAAATTCTTTGCGATAGTGTTCATCACGAGCAGTATATTTACCTCGAATTTTTTCTCCTCGTTTGTATAAGAAATAAAAATATTCGCCTATATATTTGTAGCCTGAGTTTTCAATTTCTTTGCTCAAATTTGAAATTGATGTTTTAACTTCTCCGTCACTTTCTCGCGAATTAGCTTTGCGATTACTTAAAAATCCTCTACGTTGGCAAAGATGATACAAAGCTCGACCAAGGATATAGCGTTCATTTTCGTTTTCTAAATTAAGTTTTTGAGTTAAGCAGATATGTCTATCATGATAAGGATTTTTGTCAATATTATCATCTGTGCGTTGCCATTTAAGGAACTCCTCAGATAATGGATATTTCTTTTTGAGTTTCCATTCAAGTAGTTGCTCTTGAGTTAAAAATGGGCACAAAGTATATTCAATTAAAACTTTGAGTATTTCAATTTTTCGCAATCTGCGTCTAAAGTAGAGACGACGCAATGCTCTAGCGTGTGTTCGTTCTTGTACAGAAGGTACTTCTCCTTTATCAGTATTTGTAACACCCATAGGAAATATATGAACTCCTTTATGTAATAATTCATAGTGATATAGATATTTTCTTACAATTGCCCATCCAATGGAATTGGTGCCTAAATCAATGCCTAAAACATCTTCGTACATAATATTTAAGGTTTAAATTAAAAATTAGAGTTTATAATTGTTGTAAAATTAACAAATTAATCTTTGATAATAAAAATTTACGTTATATATTTGCAATATAATTCTACATCTTATCACAATAAGGCTAAATGCCGAAGTTTTAAGAACTACGCCCTCGCATACTCTGTGGGGGCTTTTTTATTTCCCATAGTTGACTTAGAGGACATAAAAAGACATAGAACCCTCAATTTAATGCACTAATTAATATGTTCTTTTGTACTTCTGTCTAAAAAATATTTTTGTGCATTATCGCAGTTTTTCCCTTTTTTCATGTATTAACTTTGCACCAAAATCATTTTAACCTTTAATCCTTAAAAATTATGACAAAATTACACATCAATGGAGTGTGGTCTATGGTACGTTCATTACTATTAGACAATGGTATATCTTCTTCAAATGCTCTCAATGCAGCAGTAGAACGAAACCTTAATGGCGATTACTCTCTTGGAGAGTTTTCCGACCCGATACTATTAAAAATTCAGCAACAAGTCATCGCTCGCATAAAACGATTAATAGAATTTGAGGCTAAACTCGCTCTCAAAGAACAGCAATATGCCGCATTATGCACCCCTTCACAAACAAAATCGAGTGCATCGCCAAGCGACACACTCAATTCAACTCCACCAGCAGTGGATTATATTGAAGTCACCCCACAAAGGGATAATCGTTTGTCAAAATCAAAGCGTCACACAAGTTGTTTATCTTCGCAACGCAACACTCGTCCGGGAAACTGCTCTACCAAAGCAAGGTTGTGTGTCGCCATTACAACTGCTGTGCCATTTTTGGCGATTTCGTGCAGATGGTTCACTATCTGTTCGCTTGTGGCCGGGTCGAGATTTCCGGTAGGCTCATCGGCAAGAATTAGGCGAGGCTTGTTGAGCAATGCACGAGCAATTACAATGCGTTGTTGCTCTCCTCCCGATAGCTCATGAGGCATTTTATAGCTTTTGTTGAGCATTCCCACCTGTTTCAATACCTCCTCAATGCGTTCATCTTTTTCTTCTCGCTTCTTCCACCCGGTTGCGTCAAGCACAAAGCGAAGATTGTCATAAACATTACGGTCGGTAAGCAATTGAAAATCCTGAAACACAATCCCAATCTCTCTACGAAGCATTGGTATTGCTTTGCGTTTCATTTTTGTGAGGTCATAGTCAAAAACTTGAGCAGAGCCAGTGTTGATGGGGATTTCGCAATACATTGATTTTAGCAAACTGCTTTTCCCGCTACCCACTTTCCCTATGAGATATAAAAATTCGCCATCATTAATGTCGAATGATACATTTTTTAGAACAATATGTTCTTGGCGTAGAATCTCTACATCACGATATTTGACTATGGTTCCCATTGGTTTGATTGATTTTGGGTATAAATGCGATTTAGGGAATTATTCTTTGTGGCGTTTTACTAATTCTTCGGCAAGGTCTTCAATGCGATAACCTTTTGAAGTGAGCAAAACGATGAGGTGGTATATCATGTCTGATGCTTCGTAGATTAAACGATCGTCGGTGCCATTTGTTGCTTCGATAACTGTTTCAACAGCCTCTTCGCCCACTTTTTGTGCCATGCGATTGATGCCGCTCTTAAACAATGATGTGGTGTAAGAGCCTTCGGGCATTTCATCGTAGCGACGTTTGATAAAATCTTGGAGATAACGGAAAAATTCAACGCCCCATTCATTTTTTTCACCCCAACAGGTGTCAGTACCTGTATGACACACCGGTCCAACAGGTTTTACCTTAATCAACAAAGTGTCGTGGTCGCAATCTTCTTGAATTGAAACAACGTTGAGGAAATTTCCACTCTCCTCACCCTTGGTCCAAAGGCGATTTTTTGTGCGACTGAAAAATGTAACTTTGCCTGTTTCTGTGGTTTTTTGATATGCTTCTTCATTCATAAATCCGAGCATCAACACATTTTTTGTGCGAACGTCTTGGATAATGGCAGGAACAAGTCCTTGCATTTTGTTGAAATCAATACTCATAATCGATTATGTCGTTGCGTTTATATTCTTACGTTTATATTTCGTTTGCAAAGATACTCTTTTAATTCGTTAATTGGTATCTCATTGAAGTGAAAAATGCTCGCGGCAAGTGCAGCATCGGCTTTTCCTTGAGTGAAAACATCGTAGAAATGCGAATAATCACCTGCTCCACCCGATGCTATCACCGGTATGCTTAACGTGTCGTGAAGCATAGCCAATGCTTCATTTGCAAAACCGGTTTTTACACCATCGTGGTCCATACTAGTGAATAGAATTTCACCGGCTCCACGTTCTTGTGCTTCGTGTGCCCATTCTATAAGTTTGCGACCGGTTGATACTCGTCCGCCATTGATGTAGCACACCCATTCATTTCCTTCCATGCGAGCATCGATGGCAGTTACGCACACTTGGTTGCCAAATCGGCGAGCTATGCCATCAATAAGGTCGGGATTGCGTAGAGCTGCCGAGTTGATTGAAATTTTATCGGCTCCGGCATTCAGTAATTTTTCAACATCTTCAACCTGATTGATGCCTCCTCCAACAGTGAAAGGTATGCTCACATTTTCAGCAACGCGACGCACAAGGTCTATAAATGTTTTGCGACCTTCGTGTGATGCTGTGATGTCGAGATATACAAGCTCGTCAGCTCCATCATCGCTATATTTCTTGCCAAGAGCAACGGGGTCGCCAGCATCGCGAAAGTTGACAAAGTTTACCCCCTTTACGGTTTTGCCATCTTTCACATCAAGGCATGGTATGATACGTTTTGCAAGCATTATAGATTGTTATTGTTGTAATAAATTAAATTGTTCTAATTCCTTGAGGCTAATGCGGTTCTCATATATTGCTTTTCCCACAATCACTGCCGGCACCCCGGCTGCTTCGAGAGCTTCAATGTCGTGCATGGCACTCACGCCACCACTTGCGATTAGATACAAATTTGGCATCTCGGCAAGCATCTCTTTGTATAGGTTGATTGATGGACCACTGAGCATTCCATCAACGTTGATGTCGGTTGAAATAACTTTGTTGATGCCTTTTGTCATATAATCTTTCACAAACGGAATAATGTCGTGATTGCTGTCGTCAATCCAGCCCGATGTCGAAATCTTCCCATTGCGAGTGTCGGCACCGAGGATTATTTTGTCACTACCATATTGATTAATCCACCCTTGAAAAATCTCAGGCTCTTTAACGGCAATACTACCACCGGTAATCATTGATGCTCCATTCTCAAATGCGATGCGTAGATCTTCATCGCTCTTTAATCCACCACCAAAGTCAATAACGAGATTTGTACCATTGGCGATGCGTTCAAGAACATGATAATTGACAATATGGCTTGATTTTGCACCGTCAAGATCCACAAGGTGTAATCGCTTACATCCGGCATCTTCCATCATACGAGCCACATCGAGAGGGTCGTCGGCATATATGGTTTTCCGGTCGTAGTCTCCCTTTGTAAGACGCACGCATTTTCCGTCAATTACATCAATAGCTGGGATAATATCTATCATAATTCGATGAAGCTTTTGAGTATTTGTTCGCCAATGTCTCCACTCTTTTCGGGGTGGAATTGTGTGGCATAGAAGTTATCTTTGTGTAGAGCTGCACTATATGGTGTGATATAATCGGTAGTGGCAATTGTAGCATCGTTGACCGGCACGTAGTAGCT
Organism: uncultured Muribaculaceae bacterium; assembly: GCA_904502025.1. Classification (GTDB taxonomy): domain Bacteria; phylum Bacteroidota; class Bacteroidia; order Bacteroidales; family Muribaculaceae; genus RGIG4079. The sequence goes on along the minus strand of CAJGDJ010000021.1, from coordinate 25,166 downwards.
GTGTACGTAATACACATATTTGTTGTTGAGGTCAGCCGGTATAAAATCGTCTTTGACAAGGGAGATGGTGTTCCATCCCATGTGAGGTATTTTCATATCCGAAGCCGATGCGTCAAATCTTTTTACGTCAACGTCAAATATGCCGAGGCAATCAACGTTTCCCTCTTCAGAGTGGCGGCACATTAATTGCTGACCGATGCAGATGCCTAAAACAGGTTGTGTGAGACTTTTTATAATCTCATCAAGCCCATGTTCACGTAAATATTCCATAGCACTGCGAGCCTCTCCCACTCCTGGGAATATTACTTTGTCGGCTTGACGTATCTCGTTGGGGTCGTCGGTTACGATAGCTTCATATCCGAGACGACGGAGTGCACACTCAACCGAGAAGTTATTCCCTGCATTATATTTTATTATCGCAATTTTCATTAGAGATAATAAATTAGCTAAACACTACGGTTTTGTTGTTGTAGGTAAGTATTTTGCGTTGGATATGTTTCTCTACTGCACGTGAGAGCACAATTTTTTCCAAGTCGCGACCTTTTTTCACTAAGTCGTTAACAGTATCTTTGTGAGTGATGCGAACGATATCTTGTTCGATGATAGGTCCGGCATCAAGCTCGGTAGTTACATAATGGCTTGTTGCTCCAATGAGTTTCACGCCACGATCGTATGCTGCATGATAGGGTTTTGCTCCCACGAATGCAGGAAGAAACGAGTGGTGAATGTTGATGATGCGATTTGGGTAACGGTTGATAAAGTTTTCCGATAGCACTTGCATGTAACGAGCCAATACGATAAAGTCGATTTGGTAGCGATCAAGGATTTCAAACTCAAGAGCTTCCATTTCCTCTTTATTTTGGCGAGTAACAGGAATTACCTCGTAAGGGATATTGAATTGGTCGGCCACCGATTTGAGGTCGGGGTGATTGCTTATGATTACGGGAATTTCTACATCCCACTCCCCTGCTACATAGCGTGCAAGAATGTCATATAGACAGTGCGACATTTTAGACACGAAAAGTGCCATGCGACGAGGACGGTCGGTAAATGTTAACCGATATGTTACGTTATAACGATTAGCGTAGAGGGTGTTGAAGTATTCTTCGATTTTATCGGCAGGGATTGCAAAGTTATCTAAATCCCACTCTACTCTCATATAAAATACTCCATTCTCTTTGTCAACATATTGGTCGAGATATAGAATGTTCCCACCATTGGTGTTGATAAATTCAGTAATTACAGCGATAATACCCGGTTGGTCGGGGCAATGCATTAATAGTATCGCACTATTTTGTCGTTTCTTTTCCACGATAAATTTCAAAATATATAATTAGAAATGCAAAGGTAAGAAAAAATAACCAAATTGCAAACAAGATGTTAAAAACGGCTATCAAATAGTAAATAAATGTCAGCCCTCACATTGCATAATGTAAGCGGGGGCGTTGTGTTGTGTCGCAAATTTCAGTGTCAGCAAATGGTACTCGGTTATTCTCATTACAAAGTACCTCGATAATAAGCCTACACTTGCTGAAATTTATCGTTTTTGTTGTGGTTAGTTGCCTAATTCGGAGAGGAATTTTATGCGGACGAGGCGTATGTCGTCTTCGGAATAGTCGGGTCCGAGTTCCTGAATGGCTTCGTTTATGTCGTCGCTTTCGCTTTCACGGAAGTATTCAAAGATGTCGTCGAGATGGTCCTCGTCCATTACTTCGTCAATGAAGTAGTCAATGTTGATTTTTGTTCCTGAATAGACTATTGCTTCGATTTCGTTGAGTATCTCAGTGTATTCAAGGCCTTTTGATGAGGCGAGTTCATCGAGAGGGATTTTGCGATCGATGCCTTGAATAATAGAGATTTTCATTTTGCTTTTATTGGCAACGCTTCGCACGCGTAAATCTTCGGGGCGTTCTATCTCGTTTTCTTCGACGTGGGTTTTGATAATTTTTATGAATTCAGCACCATATCTTTTTGCTTTCCCAGCCCCTACTCCGGTAATATTTTGGAGTTCTTCCATTGTAATGGGGTAAGTTGTGGCCATCGCTTCGAGCGATGGGTCTTGGAAGATTACATAAGGGGGTAGTTGATGTTTCTTTGCTATTTTCTTGCGAAGGTCTTTAAGTATGGCATATAGCTCGGGATCAACTGCACATGATGCCCCTCCCTTAATCACAATTTCTTCATTGTCATCGTTAAATTCATTGTCTTCAACGATTTTGAATGATTGTGGTGATTTTGCAAATTCTTGTCCTAATGGAGTGATTTTTATTAGACCATAATTTTCAATATCTCTATCAAGATAACCTGCAATTATAGCTTGACGAATAACGGCATTGATGTATTTCTCGTCTTCATTTTTAGCACAACCAAATATTTCAAGGTCGTCATGGCGATACGATCTTACATTATTGGTCATTTTTCCTCGCATGACATTGATTACATGGTCGGATTTGAATTTTTCTTTTAATGCGTCGATTGTGTCTAAAATCGAAAGGAGCATATCCATGGCTTCTACTTTCTTTTTTGGACTTAGGCAGTTGTCGCAGTTGCCACAGTGTTCATGAGGAAATTCTTCTCCAAAATAATGAAGTAGTGATTTGCGACGGCACACTGAAGACTCGGCGTATGAAGCAGTCTCAGAAAGAAGTTGTTTGCCAATTTCTTGTTCTGCGATAGGCTTGCCTTGCATAAATTTCTCCATTTTTTGGAGATCTTTATATGAATAGAAAGTGATACATTGACCTTCTCCTCCATCGCGCCCGGCACGTCCGGTTTCTTGATAATAGCCTTCAAGTGATTTGGGCATGTCGTAGTGAATCACAAAGCGAACATCGGGCTTGTCGATACCCATGCCAAATGCAATAGTGGCAACAATAACATCAATCTTTTCAAGGAGGAACGCATCTTGATTTTCTGACCGAGTGGCACTATCCATTCCTGCATGATAAGCGAGAGCTTTAATATTGTTTACTTGTAGCATTTCGGCAAGGTCTTCTACCTTTTTGCGACTTAAGCAATAAATAATGCCCGATTTCCCTTCTTGGCTTTTGATGTATTTAATTATGTCGCGATCGGTGTTTTGTGACTTTTGGCGAATTTCGTAATATAAGTTTTGACGATTAAAAGATGATTTGAAGATGTTGGCATCTTGCATGCCAAGATTCTTCTGTATGTCATGTTGCACTTTTGGAGTTGCAGTTGCTGTAAGTGCAATGACAGGACGAGTGCCAATCTCGTTTATGATAGGTCTTATTCGGCGATATTCGGGTCTGAAATCATGTCCCCACTCAGAGATGCAATGTGCTTCATCGATGGCATAAAACGAAATAGGAACAGTCTTAAGAAATTCAATGTTTTCTTCTTTTGTTAAAGATTCAGGTGCAACATATAGTAACTTAGTTTTGCCTGAAATAATATCGCTTTTAACTTGGTCAATAGCATTTTTGTTTAATGAAGAATTGAGGAAATGAGCTATATTATCGTCTTCGCTGAAATTTCGCATTGCATCGACTTGATTTTTCATCAAAGCAATGAGAGGCGAAATGATAATAGCAGTTCCGTCCATGAGCAATGCCGGAAGTTGGTAGCATAGAGATTTGCCTCCCCCTGTTGGCATTAATACAAATGTGTCACGACCTTCGAGCAGGCTTGTCATGATTGCCTCTTGATTGCCTTTGAATTTGTCAAATCCAAAATGCGTTTTTAATGCATCATAGAGTCGAGATTTAATAGTATTGCTCATGTTAAAAGTTTAGTTGGTTATTGATGTCTGCAGATAATTAAGCTTATTTGATTACTGATGTGTCAAAATTGGCTGCTTGAAGTTTTTCAAGAGCATATTGACGTGTAACTTCAAATTCTTTAATGTCGGTAGATGGAATGTCGTACATTGCATCAATCATAATCGATTCAACAATTGAACGAAGTCCACGAGCACCTAATTTATACTCAATAGCCTTGTCAACAATGAGTTCAAGAGCATCTTGAGCGAATGATAATTTTACATTGTCCATCTCAAAGAGTTTCTTGTATTGACGAATGATTGCATTTTTAGGCTCGGTGAGAACACGCAATAGAGCATCGCGGTCAAGAGGGTCAAGATGTGTCAAAATGGGGAGACGTCCGATGATTTCGGGTATCAAGCCAAAGGACTTTAAGTCTTGAGGGGCGATATATTGCAAATAGTTGTCGCGTTTAACTCGTTGGCGAGCAGCATCGGTTGAATATCCAACAACGTGAATGTTGAGCCGTTGAGCAATTTTGCGTTCGATGCCGTCAAAAGCTCCACCACATATAAATAATATGTTTTTGGTGTTGACAGGAATCATCTTTTGCTCAGGGTGCTTGCGACCTCCTTGAGGAGGTACATTTACGATAGAACCTTCAAGGAGCTTTAATAGCCCTTGTTGAACACCTTCTCCGCTAACGTCGCGAGTGATTGATGGGTTGTCGCCTTTGCGTGCTATTTTGTCAATTTCGTCAATGAAAACAATACCTTTCTCGGCTTTTCCCACGTTATAGTCGGCAGCTTGGAGCAATCGAGTGAGAAGGCTTTCGATATCTTCGCCCACATAACCAGCTTCGGTCAATACGGTGGCATCAACGATAGTGAAAGGAACATCGAGGAGTCGAGCAATAGTCTTGGCAAGAAGTGTTTTGCCTGTACCGGTGTGCCCTACGAGGATAATGTTGCTTTTTTCGATATCAACATCATCGTTAGAGTTTTGAGCAAGACGTTTATAGTGGTTATAAACAGCAACCGATAAGTATTTTTTGGCCGAATCTTGTCCGATTACGTATTGGTCAAGGAAGTCGTTGATTTCACGAGGGCGAGGCACCTTGTTTAAGTCGGTGGCAACTTCGGCTTTGGCAGTGGCTTTAGCATCGTTGCGATATTCTCCAAGCATCTCGTGAATTTGGTCGATACACTCAGCACAAATGTAGGTCTCCCCTATTGCCGACGGCACGAGTACTTCGCTCATGTCGGAGGGGCGACCACAAAAAGAACATTTTATGGTATTTTTCTTTGCCATTGATTAGTGTTGAGCTTTAATGAGAACGTTGTCAATCATGCCATATTCTTTAGCCTCAGCAGCAGTCATCCAGTAGTCGCGATCAGAGTCTTTTTCGATTTTGTCGAATGCTACGCCTGAATGGTTAGAAATTATAGTATATAGTTCTTTTTTGAGTTTTTGAATTTCGCGTGCTGTAATTTCGATGTCGGATGCTTGTCCTTGTGCTCCACCCATTGGTTGGTGAATCATTACGCGAGAGTGCTTTAATGCGAAGCGTTTGCCTTTAGCTCCGGCAACAAGGAGTACAGCAGCCATTGAAGCAGCCATGCCTGTGCAAATGGTAGCTACGTCGCTTGAGATATATTGCATAGTGTCGTATATGCCTAATCCGGCATATACCGATCCACCGGGAGAGTTGATATATATAGAAACATCACGAGTTGGGTCGGCTTGGTCGAGATAAAGGAGTTGTGCTTGAATCACATTGGCGGTGTAGTCGTTAACATCAGTGCCAAGGAATATAATGCGATCCATCATCAAGCGAGAAAATACATCCATTTGAGCCACATTGAGTTGACGTTCTTCGATGATTGTTGGGTTGATATAGCTTGAAGTGATGTTGGCAGATGTTGCTGACATATATTGGTCGATAGCAAGACCGTTCATGCCAAGGTGGTTTACGGCAAATTTTCTAAAGTCGTTGTTGTTCATAATCTTTTTTACCTATTAATAAATAAATGTAAAGCGTGGTTTGTCAATAGCAAATTCGGCTTCTTAATTCAAAGTTACAAATAAAAAATCAAATTCAATAAAAATATCGTCAAAAAAATATTCAATTTTGTCATTTTTTTGCTTGCCTAAATGTGGGTGAAAATGGTTATGGCAACGTAAAAGGAAAATTTTTGCAATAATACTCCTCTTTTTTTGACAGAATGAACAGAATTTTTCAGAAAGACATAATTATATGTGTTTTGATAAAAGTATAGACTTGTAAGAGGTATAGAAAAGTTTAGAATTATAAAATCAAGGGATAGCGACTATAAATAGAAAACTTGTAGGACAACTAGGGAATCTATGTCATCTATGAGAAATGAAAATCACTCTGCTCACTCCAGTATGTGGAATCAGGTCAAGTGACCACTCTTCTTTAATTGACAAAGTTAAATAAAAATATTAGAATTGCACGGGTGTGTTTGAATTTAGTAAAAGCATTAATTGATTGGATAAAAAAAGAGTGCCCACAAGGCACTCTTTTTGATGGTATATGAAAATGCAATTATTTTTGAGCGTTTTCGGCGATTGTTTTGAATTCTTCGATTGAAACTGATTTAGCTTCGATTTTAGCAGTTTGTTTAATTGCTTCGAAGAGTTTTGCGTCGCCTGCTTCTTCGATGATGCGAGAACGTGAGTTCTTGTCTTCAAGAATGCGTTTAGCATAATCGGTGAGCATGTCGTCTTCAACATTAGTCATGCCGTATTGAGCAAATTGTTGACGAGCGATAGCTTTTGCGTGGTTTGTAACGTCGGCTTCTTCGATTTTAACTTCTGCTACAGCTGCAATGCGTTCTTTGATGAGTTGCCATTTGAGTGATGGAATCATTTTTTCAAATTCTGCGTCGATGTTTTCAGCAGTAAGACCTTCGTTGCGACGGACTAACCATTTTTTGAGGAATTCTTGTGGTAGTTCAAAGTTGCCAAATTGTTCAACAAGGGCTTTTTCGGCTTGCATTTGGAATAACATTTCGCTGTTGCCAGAGATTTGAGCCGAAATCATTTCTTTGATTGCATTGAAGTATTCTTCTTCGGTTTTTACTTTGTCGGGACCGAAGATGTTTTTGTAATATTCTTCGTTGAGCTCAGCTGGTTTAACAACGATGATTTCTGAAATTGACATTTCAAAGTTAGCTTTTGCTTCAGCTGCTTTTTCTTTGTCGATATTGAGCATTGAAGCAAGACGAGTAACGTCGCCGTCGCAAGCATTCCAAGGATTGAATACAACTTTATCGTTGAGTTTTTTGCCTACAAATTTGTCAGCTTCTTCTTTTGATTTAAGGTACATAGGAGCGATGATGCCACTAACTACTTGGATAGCATCTTCGCCTTCTTTTACAGAACCATCTTCGTTGAGTTCCATGATAGAACCTTTAACGAGGGCTTTTTCGTCAACTTCTTCGCCTGGAACTTGGTTGCCAAAACGTTCGCGGAAGTTTGCGTCTTGCTCGTCAACCATTTCTTTTGAAACTTCAATGTTGTAATAAGGGAGTTTTACATCTTTAATGTCAACATTGATTTCGGGAGTAAGACCGATTTCATATTCAAAAGTGTAGTTTGCGTCGTTGAGGTCAATTTCTTTAACGTCAACAGGAAGTGGTTCTCCAAGGATTGCAAGTTTATTGTCGCGAATATAGTTGATAACTGCTTCGTAAACTTCTTGGTTGATAACATCGCTTTTAACTTGTTTGCCAAAACGGCGACGAAGTTGGTCAATAGTAACATGACCTTTGCGGAAACCGGGAAGAGTGTGGGTTTTGCCAATGCGTTTGAGTTCGGCAGTTACTTTGTCTTTGTAGTCGTTTTCTTCAATCGCAACGGTGATTTTACCATTAACGTTGTCGATTTTTTCAATAGATACGTTCATAATGTTTTTATAATGTTTCTAATTTTGTTTTTTCAAATTAACGTGCAAAATTAATCTTTTTATTTTGGTTTAGCAAATTATAATGTGATATTGGCTGAAAATAAATTGATAAGACTGAAGTTTTTATTGAAATATAAACAAAGATGAAAAAACTTAAATTTCAAATTTCAAATTTCAATTAAATACATTAACTTTGTAGCTTAATTGAAATAAAATTATATTATCATCATAAAATTTAACAGAGAATGGTAATTTTCTTCAAAAAAGGTGCAAGTTTAGTCTATGCCGTAGAGTGTGATCACAAGTTTTCAGATGCTGAAAAAGAAAAGCTTTCGTGGTTGTTTGATGGAGCAAAACCTCTATCAAGTACATCGTTGAAGGGTCGATATGTAGGTCCTCGTAAAGAGATGATTACTCCTTGGAGTACAAATGCTGTTGAAATTACTCAAAATATGGGAATTCAAGGCATAACTCGAATTGAACAATTTGAACTCTCTCGTGATGAGCAACCAAAGTTTGACAAGATGTTGCAACGAGTGTATGAAGGTCTGAATAGTAAGACTTTTACAATTGTAAAAACTCCCGATCCTATTGTGTATATCGATGATATTTCGGAATATAATAAGGCTGAAGGGCTTGCCTTGAGTGAAGATGAGGAACAATATCTTCGCGATTTGAGTGCAAAACTTGGACGACCATTGACCGATAGTGAAGTGTTTGGTTTCTCTCAAGTGAACTCAGAACACTGCCGTCACAAAATCTTTAATGGTACGTTTGTGATTGATGGAGAAGAAAAACCATTATCTCTTTTTAAGCTAATTAAGAAAACTTCGCAAGAGAATCCAAATGGATTGGTATCGGCATATAAAGATAATGTGGCGTTTGTTAAGGGACCAAAAGTAGATCAGTTCTACCCTATTAATCCAGACAAGCCAGATTACTTTGAAGTAAAAGATTTAGATACAGTAATATCATTAAAAGCTGAAACTCATAACTTTCCAACAACAGTTGAACCATTTAATGGAGCGTCAACAGGTACAGGTGGAGAAATTCGCGACCGCCTTGGTGGAGGTAAGGCAAGTTTGCCTATTGCTGGAACTGCAGTATATATGACCTCATATCCTCGTATGAGTGAAGAACACCGTTGGGAATTGATGATGAATCCTCGTGTGTGGTTATATCAAACACCTTGCGATATTCTTATAAAGGCATCAAACGGAGCCTCAGATTTTGGTAATAAATTCGGACAACCTCTTATTTGTGGTTCGTTGCTAACATTTGAACATGATGAAAATGGCAAACAATATGCCTACGACAAAGTAATTATGCTTGCCGGAGGTGTTGGTTTTGCTGCAAAGAAAGACGCTATAAAGGGTGAGCCTAAACCAGGCGAAAAGGTTGTGGTTATGGGTGGCGACAACTATCGTATTGGTATGGGTGGTGGTGCCGTATCATCGGTTGAAACCGGTCAGTATGACAACTCAATCGAATTGAATGCTGTGCAACGTGCTAATCCTGAAATGCAAAAACGTGTGTCGAATGTGATTCGTGCATTGGCAGAAAGTGATAATAACCCAATTGTTTCAATTCACGACCATGGTGCAGGTGGACACTTGAATGCCCTTTCAGAACTTGTTGAGGCTACAGGTGGTAAAATTAATATTGATGCACTTCCTATTGGCGATAAGACATTGTCATCAAAAGAAATTGTAGGCAATGAAAGTCAAGAGCGTATGGGTTTGGTAGTTGAAGAAAAAGATATTGAATATATCAAACGTATTGCAGATCGTGAACGTGCCCCACTCTATGTTGTAGGTGAAACAACCGGAGATGATCGTTTTGTATTTGAACAAAAAGATGGTGTTAAACCTATTGATTTGGGAATGGCTGATATGTTTGGCAATTCACCCAAAACAATAATGACCGATAAAACAGTTAAGACTACATATAAAGATGTAGAAACAGATGAGTCAAAAATTGACGAATATATTAAAAATGTATTGAGCCTTGAGGCTGTTGCATGTAAAGACTGGTTGACAAATAAAGTTGACCGTTCGGTAACAGGTAAAATCGCACGTCAACAATGTCAAGGAGAAATTCAATTGCCATTGAGCGACTGTGGTGTTGTTGCTCTTGATTATAAGGGTAAAGCAGGTATTGCAACCTCAATAGGTCATGCTCCACAAGTTGCACTTATCGACTCTGCAAAGGGTTCGGTAATGGCAATAGCTGAGGCTTTGACAAATATATCAATGGCTCCATTGGCAAAAAGTTTGAAGAGCATTTCATTGAGTGCCAACTGGATGTGGCCATGTAAGAATGAAGGAGAAGATGCTGCATTGTATCGTGCAGTTGAAGCATGTAGCGAATTTGCTTGTAAGTTGGGTATAAATATTCCTACCGGTAAAGATAGTTTGTCAATGACTCAAAAATATGGTAATGATAAAGTATATTCTCCCGGTACTGTTATTATTTCTGCAGCAGGCGAAGTAAGTGATATTCGCAAAGTCGTATCTCCTGTACTTCAAAATAAAAAGTCAACATTATATTATATAGATTTCTCAAGCGATAGCTTGAAGCTTGGAGGCTCGGCTTTAGCACAAGTGCTTAATCGTCTTGGCTCAGAAGCTCCAACAGTAACAGATGTTGACAAATTTGCATCAACATTTAATGCAGTTCAAAAATTGGTGAGAAATCGTGCATTACTTGCAGCTCACGACGTTTCGGCTGGAGGTTTGATTACTGCATTATTGGAAATGACATTTGGTAATGTAAATGGAGGTATTGCTGTTTCGACTGAAGGTTTTGCTGAAATGGGAGAAACAGATTTAACTAAGATTTTATTTGCAGAAAATCCGGCTCTTGTTATTCAAGTTGCAGATGCTAAAACTGAACGTGTTGAGGCAATATTAAATGAGGCCGGTGTTAAATTCTGCGAAATAGGAAAACCACAAGCAGAACGTGTAGTAATTGTAAATCATGATGGTGCAGAACATTTGTTTGATATAGATTATCTTCGTGATGTGTGGTTTAGTTCATCATATTTGCTTGATGCTGTTCAAAGTGGTGAAAAATGTGCGAAGATGCGTTTTGATAACTACAAGAAGCAACCAATTCGCTATCGTTTCCCCAAGGGTTTTGACGGAAAATTGGCATCTCGTGGAATTTCATTGCGTCGCGAAAATAAGAGTGGCGTAAAAGCTGCTATTATTCGAGAAAAAGGAGTAAATGGAGATCGCGAAATGGCATATTCACTCTATTTAGCCGGTTTTGATGTGAAAGATGTGCACATGACCGACTTGATGACAGGTCGAGAAACACTTGAAGATGTGAATATGATTGTATTCTGCGGAGGTTTCTCTAACTCAGACGTTCTTGGTTCGGCAAAAGGTTGGGCTGGCGGCTTCCTTTGGAATGAAAATGCCAAACGTGCACTCGACAACTTCTATGCTCGTAAGGATACGTTAAGTTTGGGTATATGTAACGGTTGTCAGTTGATGATTGAATTGAATCTAATCAACCCAGAGCATGAACATCGTACAAAAATGGAACATAATATCTCTCACAAGTTTGAATCTCAATATCTTGGTGTTGCAATACCGGAAAATAACTCGGTAATGTTTGGTTCACTCTCTGGAATGAAGACCGGTATCTGGGTTGCTCATGGTGAAGGTAAATTTAATCTACCAGAGAAACTTGAAAAATATAATGTTGTTGCTAAATATAACTATGCAGCTTATCCAGGTAACCCCAATGGTTCTCGTGCATCGGTAGCAGGTATTGCATCAGCAGACGGACGACACTTAGCGATGATGCCTCACTTGGAACGTGCAATATTCCCATGGCAATGTGCATATTATCCTGAATCTCGTAAGAAAGATGAAGTAACTCCATGGATAGATGCGTTTATTAATGCACGTTGTTGGATTGAAGAAAAAATAAAATAATATTAAATTAACTGGGTGGAAGTCTATATTAAAGAAGATTTCCACTCAATCATTTTATAAAGTATATCTAAATGGGTGGTTTTTTTGGTGTTGCAAAACGCAATAGATGTGTGAATGAATTGTTTTATGGAGTAGATTACAATTCGCATATGGGCACAAAACGTGCCGGTATCGCAACTTGTAATAATGGTATTTTTACTCGTTCGATTCATAATATTGAAAACTCATATTTTCGCACAAAATTTGAAAAAGATTTAGATGAATTTGAGGGTAATATTGGAATTGGAGTAATTAGTGATACTGATGCTCAGCCAATAATCGTGAATTGTCATTTAGGAAAGTTTGCAATTGTAACAGTTGGAAGAATTAATAATATTGTAGAATTAGAAAAAGAGTTGTTGGCAAAAGGTCATCATTTTTGTGAACATAGCTATGATATTATTAATCCTACAGAAATGATTGCCGCTTTAATTAGTGAAGGCGAAAATTATGTGTCGGGAATAGAAAATGTATATAATCGAGTAAAAGGTTCTTGCTCGATGCTTCTTCTTACAGAAAGTTCGATTATTGCAGCTCGAGATAAATTAGGTCGTACACCTGTGATAATAGGAGAAAAAGAGGGGGCACATGCTGTAACATCAGAAACTTGCTCTTTTCCCAATTTAGGATATGCGACATCGTATGATTTAGGTCCCGGCGAAATTATAGAGATTTCAGCAGATGGGTATCGCCAATTGAGAGCACCTAATGAAGAAATGCAAATATGTTCCTTTTTATGGACATATTATGGTTATCCTGCGTGTGAATATGAAGGACGCAATGTGGAACAAATGCGTTATGATGCAGGATTAAATATGGGTAAAGAAGACGATACCGAAGTGGATTGTGTGTGTGCAATACCTGATTCTGGAATTGGAATGGCTCTTGGATATTCTCAAGGTAAGGGTGTGCCATATCAACGAGGAATTGTTAAATATACTCCAACATGGCCTCGTAGTTTTACTCCAAGTTCACAAGAACGTCGAGAGTTGGTAGCAAAAATGAAACTAATCTCAAATAATTCAATTCTTAAGGATAAAAAGGTTATTTTTTGTGATGACTCAATCGTGAGAGGAACGCAATTGAAAGATAATGTGCAAGATATGTTTGATTGTGGAGCAAAAGAGGTACATATTCGAATCAGTTGTCCCCCATTGATTTATCCATGTAAATTTTTGAATTTTACATCATCAAAAAGTGAAATGGAGTTAATTACTCGTCAAGTAATTGCAAAATTAGAGGGTGGAGATATGTATAAAAATCTTGAGAAATATGCAGAAACCGGTTCTCCGGAATATAATGCAATGGTTGAGGAGATACGTAAACGCTTAAAATTGACATCATTGAAATTTAGCTCAATTGAAAATGTGGTATCTTCAATAGGTTTGCCAAAATGCAAGGTGTGTACCCATTGTTTTGATGGGACAAGTTATGAATAATTGACTATTTTTGTTTTGAGATTTTAAGTCAAGTTGTTACCTTTGTATTCTTGAATAAATTAGGAAACTAATTAAATAATTATTTAAATATATATTAATTATGAGTTTAAACATCATTGTGCTCGCAAAACAAGTGCCAGATACTCGTAATGTGGGCAAAGATGCAATGAAAGAAGATGGAACAATTAATCGTGCCGCATTACCAGCCATCTTTAATCCAGAGGACTTGAACGCATTAGAACAAGCATTGAGATTAAAAGATGAAAATCCCGGGTCAACGGTAACATTATTGACAATGGGTCTTCCTCGTGCATCTGAAATTATTCGTGAAGCTATTTATAGAGGAGCAGATACCGGTATTGTTTTAACCGACCGCGTGCTTGGTGGAGCTGATACTTTAGCTACATCATATTCACTTGCTCAGGCAGTTAAAAAGATTGGCAACTACGATATAATTTTAGGCGGTCGTCAAGCAATCGATGGTGATACTGCACAAGTAGGCCCTCAAATTGCCGAAAAATTAGGTATTCCTCAAGTAACATACGCAGAGGAAATCGTTGAGTTGAAAGATGGTCATGTAGTGGTAAAACGTCGTTTGGAAACCGGAGTTGAAACAGTTAAGGCTCCTCTTCCATGTGTTGTAACAGTTAATGGCTCAGCTCCTGAATGTCGTCCTCGCAATGCACAACGAGTAATGAAATTCAAGTATGCAGTTTCTCCAAGCGAAAAGGAAAAATTAGCAGATGATAAAAAAGCACTTGTTGAAGCACGCCCATATCTTGAACTTCAAGAATGGAGTGCCGCATACGTTGAAGCTGACCTCAATCAAGTGGGTCTTGCCGGTTCTCCTACAAAAGTAAAAGCTATTGAAAATGTAGTGTTTACAGCAAAAGAAAGCCGTTGTTTAGAAAATAATGATGAGCAATTAGAGGAATTAATAAAAGAACTTATTGCAAATCACACTATAGGCTAACTTATAATCATCAGAAATTATGTCAGAAAAAAATAACTTAATAGTATATTGCGAGTTTGATGACGGCAGAGTAGCCGATGTGAGCTTGGAGTTGTTGACAAAAGGAAAAGTATTAGCAACAAATTTAGGCGTTAAACTTGAAGCTCTTATTGTGGGAGATAAACTCGAAGGAGTAGAATCACAAGTATTCCCCTATGGCGTTGATACAGTATATAAAGTAGCTGATTCTCGCTTATATCCATATACCTCAAATCCCCACGCATCAGTGTTAATCAACTTATTTAAGGAAATAGAACCTCAAATATGTTTGATGGGAGCAACTTGTATTGGTCGCGATTTAGGTCCACGTGTGTCATCTGCTTTACATAGCGGTCTTACAGCTGACTGTACTTCTCTTGAAATTGGCGGTCACAAAGATCCTAAAACAGGTAAAGAGTATCAAAATCTATTATATCAAATTCGTCCTGCATTTGGAGGTAATATTGTTGCTACTATTGTCAATCCTGATTGTCGTCCCCAAATGGCAACAGTGCGTGAAGGCGTGATGAAGAAGGAGGTATTTGATGTAAATTATAAAGGAGATGTTGTAAATCTTGATGCAAATAAATATGTGTCAGAATCCGACTTCGTTGTAGAAATAATTGATCGCCATATTGAAAAATCAAAAGTAAATATTAAAAATTCTCCGATTATTGTAGCCGGAGGTTACGGTGTTGGTAGCAAAGAAAATTTTGATATGCTTTTTGATTTAGCCAACGTCCTTGGTGGTGAGGTAGGAGCTTCTCGTGCGGCTGTTGATGCCGGTTTCGTTTCAGAACATGAACGTCAAATCGGACAAACCGGTGTAACTGTTCGTCCTAAATTATATATTGCGTGTGGTATTTCAGGACAAATTCAACATATTGCAGGTATGCAAGAAAGTTCGATTGTTATTTCAATCAATAACGATCCAAATGCCCCAATTAACACAATCGCTGATTATGTTATTACAGGCAATGTTGAGGACATTGTGCCAAAACTCATCAAGTATTATAAGAAAAACTCTAAGTAAAGATTGTTATGGCTAATTTTTATACAGATAATCCCGATTTGAAGCATCATCTTACCCACCCTTTGATGCAAAAAATTGTAGAATTAAAAGAACGTAATTATACTGAAGCAGAGAAGTATGACTATGCACCTCTTGATTTTGAGGACGCAATGGATAACTATGACAAAATTCTTGAAATTGTAGGTGATATTTGTGGCAATATCATTGCAGAAAATGCGGAAGATGTTGATCATCAAGGACCACGTGTAGAGAATGGTCGAGTTATATATGCTGATGGTACAAAAGAAAATCTTGAAGCATGTCGCAAAGCCGGATTAATGGGTATGGCAATGCCTCGCCGTTTTGGGGGGTTAAATTTCCCAATTACTCCATATATTATGGCAGCAGATATCGTGAGTCGTGCTGATGCCGGCTTTGAAAACCTTTGGGGTCTTCAAGATTGTGCTGAAACATTGTATGAATTTGGTGATGAAGACCAAAAACAACGCTTCTTAACTCGCGTATGCGCAGGTGAAACAATGTCAATGGACTTGACCGAGCCTGATGCAGGTTCAGACCTTCAGTCTGTAATGCTTAAAGCAACTCTACAAGAAGATGGTACATGGTTGTTGAATGGCGTAAAACGTTTTATCACTAATGGTGATAGCGATATTCACTTGGTTCTTGCTCGCTCTGAAGAAGGAACTAAAGATGGTCGTGGCTTGTCAATGTTTATATATGACAAACGTCAAGGTGGAGTTAACGTGCGTCGCATTGAAAATAAAATGGGTATCAAAGGCTCTCCTACTTGTGAGTTGACATATAAAAATGCAAAAGCCGAACTATGTGGCTCTCGTCGTCTTGGTCTCATTAAGTATGTGATGGCGTTGATGAACGGTGCACGTCTTGGTATCGCAGCTCAATCAGTAGGTATTAGCGAGATTTGTTATCGTGAAGCTCTTGCATACGCAAAAGACCGTCGCCAATTTGGAAAAGCAATTATAGAGTTCCCTGCAGTGCAAGAATTAATAGCAGTAATTAAAGCGAAACTTGATGCATCTCGTTCGTTGTTATATGAAACAGCTCGTTTTGTAGATGTTTATAAAGCATACGAAGATATAGCAAAAGAGCGTTCTTTGACTCCTGAGGAACGTCAAGAGATGAAGAAGTATAGCAAACTTGCAGATGCTTGCACCCCCATGGTAAAAGGTATGGCAAGTGAATATTGCAACCAAAATGCGTATGATTGTATTCAGGTGCATGGAGGTTCTGGTTTCATGAAAGATTATGCTTGTGAACGTGTGTATCGTGATGCTCGTATTACTTCAATATATGAAGGTACTACTCAGTTGCAAGTAGTTGCAGCAATTCGTCACGTAACAACCGGTTCATATTTGTCGTTGATTAATGATTACAATGCACAAGAAGTTGCTCCAGCGCTTCAACCATTGAAAGATAATCTTGTAGCTATGACGGCGAAGTATGCTGAGGCAGTAGAAAAAGTTCTTTCAGTTAAAGATAATCAAGCATATACTGATTTCTTGTCTCGTCGTCTTGTTGAAATGGCAGGTAACATAATGATGGGTTATTTGCTTCTTCTTGATGCCAATAAAAATGAATCATTTGTAGCTTCTGCTAATGTTTATAACAAAATGGCTCAAGTTGAAGTTGCAAAACATGCTGATTTCATTGCAAATTTCACTCCTGAACAATTAAGCTTTTATATGGCATAATCTACAGAGTAAATATAATTTTAAGAAAGCAATCGATTAACGTCGGTTGCTTTCATTTTTTTATATAACTTTGTAGTTGAATGAAAACAATACTTTTTGATAATATTATTTATTCGCTACAACAAACCGGTGGCATTTCCTCACAATGGGCTATGTTGCAGAATGTTATGTTGCACAATGTTGCAATAAATTCAATGTTTTTAGAACGTAACGATGCAATAAATAATATATATAGAAAAAATATTAGAACATCAGAGGATAAAATAGTCAAATTATCTCATCAATTACCATTGATAATTGACAGGTATAGTAATGTTGATATTCATGATATAAATCCTTCAATTTTTCATTCCTCGTATTATCGTTGTGTAAAAAATAAAGTAGCAAAAAGTGTTGTTACAGTTCATGACTTTACATACGAAAGATATATGTCAGTTTTTCGGCGATATGTGCATTGCAAACAAAAATATAATGCTATAAATAATGCTGATGTCGTTGTATGTGTGTCGCAAAATACGCGTAATGATTTGTTACATTTCCTCCCTAATATAGACAAAGACAAAATAAAAGTTGTGTATAATGGAGTACCAGAGGATTTTCGAGAAATAGGTGGCACTCCGCGAGGCGATAGATTGTTGTATGTGGGTAGTCGTGCAAGATATAAAAATTTTGACTTTGTAGTTGAAGCATTGTCTGAAACATCATATCATTTAGACATTTGCGGAGTACCTCTATCTATTAAGGAGCAAAAATATCTAAATCGAAAATTGGGGAAAGAAAGATATAAAGTGTATTCAAATGTAGATAATCATCGATTGAATGAGCTATATAATCAAGCAAAATGCCTGATTTATCCATCAAGTTATGAGGGATTTGGTTTGCCAATTGTGGAGGCTCAAAAATCAGGTTGCCCGGTTATGGCATTAAACACATCTTCAATCCCGGAGGTAATAGGCGAAACGCCATTGCTAATGTCTAATGCTATTTCTAAAGAATTCTTGTCAAAATTAAAATTAATAGAGTCCCCTACTATAGTTGATGAAATAGTAGAAGCCGGTAAACAAAATGCTCTAAAATATTCAGTAAAACAAATGGTAAATTTGTATAAAGGGATATATGAAGAATTATGCTGAGTAAAATGACTATAATGGTGTAAAATATTTGTGTAAAATATTTGGCTATAATGAATGGAGGTTGCATAAATGAAAAAAAAGTAGTAAATTTGCACCGCTTTTTAGCATCCCGTGTGATGGGAAATTAAGGAGCAACTTAATTTTTAGTAACACATTAAATTAAATTAAACAATGAAAGTATTTCAATTAGAGGCAACTCCTCGTACCGATCTTGGTAAAAAAGCAGCAAAAGCTCTTCGTGGTTCACAAAACATTCCTGCAGTTCTTAATGGAGGCGAATTAGTAGATCTTCCTTATGCAGGAACTCTTAAAGCAGGCGAAAAAGTAGTAGAAATTGGTAATGGCAAAGGTCTTATCACTACTGATATTGTAGTATCTAACGAAGCAGTTCGCAAACTTATCTATACTCCAGAAATTTTCGCAGTTGAACTTTCTTTGAATGGCGAAAAGAAAATGGCTGTATTGAAAGATATTCAATTTCATCCAGTAAAAGACACTATTCTTCACTTGGATTTTCTTGAAGTAAATGACAAGAAACCAGTTGTGATTGAAGTTCCTGTTAAACTTGAAGGTCACGCAGAAGGTGTAAAAGCCGGTGGTAAATTGACTCTTTCAATGAAGAAACTTAAAGTTAAAGCTATTTACACTGCAATTCCTGAACGTCTTGTAATTAATGTAGATTCTTTAGGTCTTGGTAAATCACTTCAAGTTGGAGAACTTAACTTCGAAGGTCTTGAATTGGTTAACGCTAAAAATGCAGTTGTTTGTGCGGTTCAACTCACTCGTGCCGCTCGTGGTGCTGCCGCTGCTGCTGCCGCTGCTAAGAAGTAATCATAAAAGTACTTTTTTAGCCCTATGAAGTATTTGATAGTGGGTTTAGGCAATATCGGAGACGAATATCGCGATACCCGCCACAACATAGGATTTAAGATATTGGATGCCTTTGCCGAGGCGTCCAATATTTCTTTTTCTACTGAACGATATGGAGATGTGGCTCGAGTGAGGGTTAAAAACAAGCAATTAGTGCTGTTAAAGCCATCAACATATATGAATCTCAGCGGAAATGCTGTTCGTTATTGGAAGGATAAAGAAAATATTCCCACTGACCACATTCTTGTGTTGGTTGATGATATTGCTTTGCCGTTTGGAGCAATTCGCTTAAAGGGTCGAGGTAGTGATGCCGGGCATAATGGATTGAAAAATATAGCACAAATGCTTGGTTCAGAAGCATATCCTCGTTTGAGATTTGGTATTGGCAATGACTTTCCTCGTGGTTGTCAGGTTGACTATGTGTTGGGAAACTTTACTTTAGATGAACGTCAAAAATTGCCCACGCGATTAGATGTTGCTATTGATGCAATGAAAACTTTTTGTCTTGCCGGATTGAATAATGCAATGAATGCTTATAATAATAAGTAGAAAGATATGGCAAAGTCGGAAGTGAGGATTGACAAATGGCTATGGGCTATGCGAATATTCAAAACACGCACAATTGCTACTGATGCATGTAAAAAAGGTCGAGTAACTGTTGGTAATGTTGATTTTGGAGTAATTGCAAAGCCATCGAGAATGATAAAGATTGATGACATTATAAATGTAAGGAAATCGCCTATAACATATTCTTTTCGAGTAAAGGCTTTGACTGAAAATAGATTGGGTGCAAAATTAGTGCCTGAATACATGGATAATATAACACCTCAATCGCAATATGACTTACTTGAAGTTGTAAAAATATCAGGTTTTATTGACCGAAGAAAGGGACTTGGTCGTCCAACTAAACGAGAAGGTCGAGAGCTTGCAAAGTTTACACAAGAAGCAATGGACTATGGTTGGGATTTTGATTTTGATGATTTTGACGAAGATGATGAATAAAAAAGGAGCATATAGCTCCTTTTTGTTATTTAAGTGTATTTTATAGCTCAATTAGGAATATTTAAGCGATTCAAAAAATTCATTTCTCAAATCGATAGAGCTTTCAAAATCTCCGATATAGTCGATAGTTGTTGTTGATGAATCTTGTTTTTCAACGCCACGCATTTTCATACATAAGTGCTGAGCATTGCAAACGACGATAACCCCTTTTGCATTGAGAACCTTAGCAACCGATTGGCAAACTTCGGCAGTTAAACGTTCTTGAACTTGCAAGCGTTGAGCATATACATTTACAATTCGAGCGAGTTTGCTCAATCCAATCATTTTGCCATTAGGTATATAGCCAATAGATATTCTACCAAAGAATGGGAGTATATGATGCTCACAAAATGAATAGAATTCAATATCTTTTACGATAATCATTTTAGACCCCGCATGCTCGAAAATTGCTTGTTGGGCAATTTCAATTGCATCGGCACGATATCCTTTCGTGGATTTATAAAGGGCTTTGGCCGCTCTTATCGGAGTTTTTAATAAACCCTCTCTTGATGTGTCTTCACCAAGTAGTTTTATGATTTCTTCAAAATGAGCTGCGATTTTTTCAACTGTCTCATTACTATCTTTTACGTGATTCATCATATTTTTTAATCGAGTTTATCGAGTTACAACTAAATTCTTTTTACGTATAGACATGCTTTCGCCAGGGAATGCTCGTCGTAACTCATTTTTTGCTTTTATAGCATCTTCTTCATTAAAGAATGTACCTACCCACACTTGCCAATAAGGAAGATTAGAAGATACTTTTGCTCCATACTGTGGGAATCGAGCATTAATTTGTTGTGATAATGTTAATGCTTTTTCACGCTGATTTGCTTTATTGAATGCTAAAATGCGATAGCTGATTTGTTTACCTACAGATATATGGGTTTTTATTTTTTCTTTTTGAGATTCAGAATCTTCTTCTTCAATGTCAAGGATACGGCAATTTAATCCCTCGGGTTGAATGAATTTTATTGTCGAAGAGGAATCGGCATTTATGCGATTTACAATAGAAATAGAATCATTATTCAATTCGTCGGCAAAGATATTATTTGCCGAGAATAAAATTGTAGTAATGATTAATATGTTCTTAAATCGTATCATTCTGAAATGAAGTTTATAACTAAGGCTACAAAAATAATAAAAATTTTTGTAGCCTTAGTTATATAACTTGAAAAAGTTTATTAGAATGCAGTTACGATGCCCATAAATGATTCAACTTCAAGAGCTGCACCACCGATAAGACCACCATCAACATTAGGCTTTGCGAAAAGCTCAGCAGCATTTGAAGGCTTGCAGCTACCACCATAAAGGATTGAAGTGTTGTTAGCTACTTCTTCGCCATATTTAGCAACAAGAACTTCGCGAATGAATGCGTGGATTTCTTCGGCTTGGTCAGCAGTAGCAGTTTTTCCAGTGCCGATAGCCCAAACAGGTTCGTAAGCAAGAACGATTTTACCAAAGTCTTCAGCTGAAAGTTCAAAAAGAGAATCTTCGATTTGAGCTTTTACAACATCAAAGTAAGTACCATTTTCACGTTCTTCAAGAACTTCACCAATACAGAAAATTGGAGTGAGGTTGTTTTCGAGAGCGAGGTTTACTTTTGTTTTGAGTATTTCGGCAGTTTCACCATAATATTGGCGACGTTCAGAGTGTCCGAGGATAACATATTTAGCACCAGTTGAAGCAACCATAGGAGCAGAAACTTCGCCAGTGTATGCACCAGATTTGTGGTCAGCACAGTTTTCAGCAGCAAGACCGAGTTTGGTTGAATCAATAACTTCGTTGATAGAAGCAAGGTGAGTGAAAGGAACACCAATAATTACATCACAATTAGCAGTTACATTTTTAAGTGCTTCATTAACACCTTTGGCAAGAGCAACACCTTCTTGAAGAGTGGTGTTCATTTTCCAGTTGCCGGCAACAATATTCTTTCTCATTTTTTGTAGATTTATGTGTATAAATTAATTGATTAATTCAAGCTAAATTTTTATTTTGCAAAGTTACATTCTTTTTTTCGTTTTTGCGAGAAAAATATTGTATAACTGCAATAATAACGAGGTTTATAATAAAAATAACAAATAAAGATGCTAAATAGCCAGTGGTTATTGCCCAAAACATAGATTTATTATTGGGCGATAGTGTTGCTAATATATCACTATCTTTTGATGTTTCGAAAATGTTGGAGGGAATTGAAGATAATGTTCGTTTCCATTGAATAATACCATTCTTAAGATATACTACCGACATTTTTCCTCTTGCAAGTTCTTTTATAGCAGAGTCCTCAGCTATATATCTTGGCCATTGAGCAAGCGAAATATTTGCCCAACGGTCGATTTTCCCAACCTCATTTGCTGCAAAAATTCCGATTAATTCTCCACCTTGTCCGATTATATATTTATTCATTTCATTGATGAGGAATGAATGTGAAATATCGGCGTATTTAATTTCGGGGATAAGAAGAATCACTTGGTCGTTGGTTGTAGATATGACATCGTTGGTAACATCTTCATTGTCAAGTGAGAATATTGAAAATTGGTTGTTGTTATAGTCTTTGATGTCGCTTTTTGTTGACTCAGATTTATCAATGCGTGTTATAAAAGTCCAAGTGCTATCGGGTAGATTGTTGATGTCAAATTCTTTCTCAATTCCGTCTTTTGCATATATAAAGCTATATTCTGCGTCTTGAACCGGTTCGGAGTTGTTTGCTAATGAAGTTCCCACTTTATAAGGACGGAAGTCAATCAACGGTTGGACATTGTAGCCAATAAATCCAATAATTAAGATGTAGATATAGCTAAAACAACCAACCAGCCATTGAATATTGGAGTAAAAAATCCCTTTTGTAGTGGTGTTATACTTCAATAAATAAATAAGCCCCAATGAAATAAAAATATTTTTCAAAAAGGTTGAAACATTTGAGATTTTCCAAAAATCACCAAAGCAACCACAATCATCAACAGGATTAGCAATCATAATGTATGCACTTAATGGTAGCATTATCAGCATGATTACTGATGCAAACCATGTTGAAGTGCGACGATAACTTCCGGTTGCGAGAAGAATACCAACAACAAATTCAATGGCAGATAATGTTATTGCCGTAAAAACGACGAGTTGACGGGTTATATCCCACCCCCAAACGTTGAGATATTGTTCAATTTTGTAAGTAAATCCCCACACATCTATCATCTTGGTCAATCCCGAGATAATAAATGTAGCTCCAATAATAATGCGTAATGTCCATACAATATATGGCAATAACTTGTTATTTATTGGGGAGATTTTGCTCATTCTGTTATTTTTCGGTGAGCTTAATAATGGCAAATACCGAATAGTTTATCATATCTTTATAGTTAGCATCAATGCCTTCCGACACTAATGTTGCTCCATCGTTGTCTTCAATTTGCTTTGTGCGAAGAATTTTCATGAGAATAAGGTCGGTATATGAATATACTCTCATAGAGCGCCAAGCTTCATCATAGTCGTGATTTTTGGCAATCATCAAAGCTTTAGTTTCGGCAACAAGTGAATCGTATAGTTCAATGGCTTCTTCAACCGACATATCTTCGGTTTCAGCATGGCCTTTCATTAATTGAATAAGTCCGATGATGCCATAGTTTACAATACCAATAAATTCGGGAAGAATCCCCTCTCCCACTTTCGATTCTTTTTTTATTTCAAGCGAGCGAATGCGATTAGCTTTGATGAAAATTTGATCGGTAATTGATGAGGCACGCATTATTCTCCATGCAGCACCATAGTCGTGAAGTTTTTTTACATAAAGGTCGCGACATATTTTCAATGCTGCGTCAAATTGGGCGTTTGTATCTATCATAACTATTATTGTTGTTGGGTGAAATTCTTCTACAAAGTTACACAATTTCTGATATTAAAAACTGAAATAAAAGAAAATATTGATAATCTTAATGAAGATTGAATTAAAAGCATTATTTTTGCAATATCATTTCAAAAATTAAATTCTAAATAGATTATGTTAAAAACAGTGTTATCAATATCAGGACGTCCCGGATTGTATAAATTAGTGAGCCAAGGTAAAAATATGTTGATTGTAGAATCAATTGCAACAGGCAAACGTATGCCTGCTTATGCTCACGATAAAATAATTTCTCTTGGTGATATTGCTATCTATACAATGGAAGAAGATATTCCTTTGGCAGATGTATTTGAATCAATCAAAGAGAAGAATGAAGGTAAAACAGTTGATGTGAAAGCAATGAAAAGCGATAAAGAGATTCGTGAATATTTTGCTACCGTGTTGCCCGATTTTGATGATGAACGTGTTTATACTAATGATATTAAAAAAGTTTTTGCTTGGTATAATGCACTCGTTGAAGCCGGAATGACTGAATTCAAACCTGCAGAAACGGCTGAAGATTCAACCGAAGAATAAATAGGTATTATAAATTGTAAGTATAAAAAAGCTATCGGAATTACTTCGATAGCTTTTTTTGTGAAGAAAATAGAGTAATGAAATTATATTGATTACTTGTTTACTATTTCTCTTTTTGTAGTTCCGTCGCTGTATTTCACGATATTAACACCTTTTGTTGGTACGCTTAATAATCGACCATTGATGTCATAGCGAGCGATTTCAACGGCATTGCTATCGGCTTCAATATTGTCGATGCCCGCAAACTCTTGGATATTGGTGAAATTCTTCCATTCATAGGCTGTATTATATGCAGCTTTACTTCCTTCGGGAATAAATAATATTGCGTCATAAGCATTATAAAACGACTTCCAACCACACATTGGAGGAATTGTATTAAGTGATTTTACTGATGTCAATCCAGAGCAAGCAGAAAACGCCAAGTCTCCAATTGATGACACTGAATTTGGAATTGTTACATTTGTCAAGCCTGTGCAATAATAGAATGCTCCGTGTTCAATTGAGGTTACTGAATTAGGGATGGTTACCGATGTTAAACTGATACAATAACTGAACATCATTTTACTAATTGAAGTCACTGAATTTGGAATTGTTACCGATGTCAAGCCAGTGCAATAATAGAACGCTCCTTCGCCAATCTCGGTTACTGAATTAGGGATGGTTACCGATGTTAAACTGATACAATAACTGAACATCATTTTACTAATTGAAGTCACTGAATTTGGAATTGTTACCGAGGTCAAGCCAGTGCAACTGTCGAACGCTAAGACATAAATTAAAAAACGAAGTGCGAAAATATGATGTTAAAATTACCATCAATGATTCAACTTTATAAGGACTGATTGGCAGTTGGGGCGTCCCAACTGCCAATCAACAGCAGAAAAAACGAGCAAT
>CAJGDJ010000020.1 GCA_904502025.1 uncultured Muribaculaceae bacterium | reverse complement strand
ACGCTCAAAAATGCCAATAGAAAAATTTGAACGATTGGCTATAGATTGTGGCTTATCTATTATTAACCGTTCTCTATGGTTTATCAATCCTCATTATAAGCAAAAATTCGGTCTAAAACCTCGACGAGTGTGGAAATGGGCTTCTTATATTCCTTATTTCAGAAATTATTATACCACTTCGGCTCTTTATATTTTGAAAATCTGATGCTAAAATTTATAAATCGCCACATTCAAAAGTCGTGTGTAAATAAAAAAGACTCTACGTCTCAGCATAGCAAATTTTAAGCAAACTTAATTTGCATTTGCGCTCGGCTTGCACTATCTTTGCAAATTAGAAATAAAAGTTGAATATTATGGATATATTTGATAAAATAGGAGCCGACATTAAAGCAGCAATGTTGGCACGCGATAAGGTGCGTCTTGAAGCTCTTCGTGGAATTAAGAAAGAGTTCCTTGAAGCTAAAACCGCAAAAGGTGGTGACGGCACGTTGAGCGATGATGCAGCAATGAAAGTGCTTGTTAAGATGGTTAAACAACGCAAAGATAGTGCTCGCATCTATGAAGAACAAAATCGTCCCGAACTCGCAGAAAGCGAACTCGCAGAAGCTGCTGTTATCGAGGAATATCTTCCCAAACAGTTGAGCGAGGAGGAACTTGTTGCCGAATTGAAGAAAATCATCGAAGAGGTCGGTGCAACTTCGGCAAAAGAGATGGGGAAAGTTATGGGCGTTGCAAGTAAATCGCTTGCCGGACGTGCCGATGGTCGCCTAATCTCAGCCAAAGTAAAAGAACTTTTAGGTTAATAGGAATAAAATAACAATCAGATATGCTTACAATTGCTCAAATTAAAGAGAATCCCGAATATATAATTGGTCGTCTTGCTGTAAAAGGGTTTGATGGCAAGGAGAATATTAGTCAAATTCTCGACCTTGACAACAAACGTCGTGAGCTTCAGCTTAATAACGACAACCAAGCTGCCGAACTCAACAAGTATGCAGCTACAATCGGCAAATTGATGAAAGAGGGTAAAAAAGATGAAGCACAAGAGGCTAAAAATGCTGTTGCAGCCCTCAAAGAGTCTCAAAAAGGCATTGCCGAACAGCTTGCAACTGTAGAAGAACAAATCAAAGAGATTCTTCTATCTATCCCAAACATTCCATGTGAAATGGTTCCGGAAGGTCGCACTGCCGAGGATAATGTAGTGGAAAAAGAGGGTGGCGTAATGCCTAACCTTAGTGAAGATGCACTACCTCACTGGGATCTTGCAAAGAAATATAATCTCATTGACTTTGACTTAGGTGTGAAAATTACCGGAGCAGGTTTTCCGGTATATATAGGAAAAGGAGCTCGCTTGCAACGTGCGTTAATTCAATTTTTCCTCGACCAAGCGGGTGAATCCGGTTATATTGAAGTGCAACCACCTTATGTGGTAAATGAAGCATCGGGATATGGCACAGGTCAGTTGCCTGACAAAGAGGGTCAAATGTATCACTGCCAACTCGACAATCTTTACCTTATCCCTACTGCAGAGGTGCCTGTTACAAACATTTATCGTGATGTGATTCTCACTGACGACAAGCTTCCTATTAAGAATTGTGCTTATTCGGCTTGTTTCCGTCGAGAGGCAGGTAGCTATGGAAAAGATGTACGAGGCTTGAACCGCCTACACCAATTTGACAAGGTGGAAATCGTACGTATTGAAAAACCTGAAAATTCTTACGCTGCACTCGAAGAAATGAAAGATCATGTGCAAGGTTTGCTTGACAAGCTTGGTTTGCCTTGGCACATTCTTCGTCTTTGCGGTGGAGATATGAGTTTCACATCGGCTATCACATTTGACTTTGAGGTTTACTCGGCTGCACAAAAACGTTGGCTCGAAGTTTCTTCGGTTTCTAACTTTGAAACATATCAAGCAAACCGTTTGAAGTGTCGTTATCGTGGAGAAGACAAAAAGACTCGTCTTTGTCACACGCTCAATGGTTCGGCTCTTGCGTTGCCTCGTATCATGGCTGCATTACTCGAAAACAACCAAACACCCCAAGGTATCGTAGTGCCTGAGTGTTTGCGTCGTTACACCGGCTTTGACATTATAGATTAATAAGGTAATACGACAATAGGGCGATGTGTCAAAAGATGTTGACACATCGCCTTTTTTTATTCTCATTGAAAAACGTCATGATGCACTAAGGCGACTTCGGAGAATAAGGTGAAAACGCAAAAAAAGAGTAAATAAATGTGATTATCGGTTTTGATTTTTTAATAATATTGCTAACTTTGCAATTGATAAGAGAGAATAAATGTAATAATAGTTGTTTTATAGATAATTGTGTAAACAGTGAAAGGATTGTCGTGATGACAATCCTTTCATTGTTTTATGAGAAAGAATAATTTATGATTATGAGATATTAAGCCGGTTATGGTATCTTTTGATGTGCAAAATGAGGAAAAATCGGGAATTTAGATTAATTTTGCAATATATTCTCATATAAATGATGTTGAGAGAGGATAAATCATTTTTATGAAAAGAAAGTGTTGTCAAATGAAGAAGGAAACGAAGTATCGGTTATTATTTAATTTAGTAAAAATATTATCGCATATACCATTTCGGGTGATGTATATGATATCTGATATGTTGTATTATGTGGTGTATTATATTGTAAAATATCGACGAAGTATCGTTCGTAAAAATTTGACTGAATGTTTTCCTGAAAAAAGTATAGATGAAATAGAAAAAATAGAGAAGAAGTTCTATCGATTCTTTACTGATATATTGATGGAGAGTCTAAAGATGTTTTCTATCTCGCCAAAAGAGATGAAGCGACGTATGAAGTTTGTAAATGTTGAAGGGATAAAAGCAACAATGAAAAAGGGGAAGTCGGCTTCAGTATTTATGGGTCATTATGGTAATTGGGAATGGGTGTCGTCATTGCCATTGCATTTAGAAGATGGTATGCTTGGCGTTCAAATCTATCATGAGTTAAGTGATAAGCTTATGAATAAGCTAATATTGTATTCTCGTGGAAGGATGGGGGCAATTAGCGTTGAGATGCGAAAGACGGTTCGTGACATTAGTAGAATGACATCAGAAGGGAAAGTCGCTGCAATTGGATTTATTGCAGACCAATCTCCACGAAAGAAAGATGCTCATTATTACGTAAATTTCTTGAATCATGAAGTGCCTGCATTGGTAGGCACTGAAAAACTTACGAAACACTATGATTTTGAAGGTTGGTATCTTGACGTGAAGCGAGTGAAACGAGGATATTATGAGGCAGAATTTGTGAGATTGCATGAAAATCCTCGTTTATTACCCGATTTTGAGTTGACAGAGGTATATTATCAACGATTGGAAAAAATGATAAAGGAGCGTCCAGAGTTATATTTGTGGACGCATAACCGGTTTAGACTAGCGAGATAAATAAGAAGCATGTGCATTATAGAATGCTACCACGTTTAAGTAGGCACAAAAGTTTCCAATGCTTTGTTACCATGTATTGGTAAATGCGATATTTTCTTTTGCGATAGGGGTAGTTGTGGGGTAATGACATGGCAAAATTACGATATTCTAAGCAAAGAGCCTTTTCTTCGTCGGTTTTTGCCATTTTTATCATCTTGAATATCATTTTAAATAAGGCGAGTGCCGATGGCATGCCGAGTTGTAATTTCTCGTTATTAGAGTAGTTTTGAGATATGTAAGTGAGCTTAGCAATATCGGCACGAGCATGATTTTCGGCTTTTTGAAAGTTCATCGTATGTACAATGCTCCCATGATGTCGAAAATAGACATAAAAAGGTTTGTTGATATGTCCACATTTCTTTGATGCTAATATTAGTCGCCATATTGTAGCTACATCTTCAAAATATACATCTTCCGGAAATTCAATGTTTTTAAATAAAGACTTTCGGCATAGTAAAGTACATACTGAATCAGGGATTTTGCTTTCGAAACATAATTTCAAGAAATCTGATGATGAATAAGTTGCCGCAATCCCATTAGATTTATATACCAAGCGGTCGCTACGATATCCATATCGTTTTAATAAGTGACATGTAACTATATCGAGGTCATTGATTTCGGCAAGGGAGAGCATTTCGCTATACATCTCTGGTTCAATAGTGTCATCACCGTCAACAAATGTTATATATGGTGATGTTGCCGCTTCAATACCCTTATTTCTTACATAAGAAATGCCGGCACGGTCGAGTTTCAATACTTTGATGCGGTTGTCTTGATTAGATAATTCTAAACAAATCTCATAAGAGGAGTCTGATGACATGTTTTCAACCAATATTATTTCAATATCTGTTAAGGTTTGTTGCATGACTGACTCTACGCATTTGTGCAAATATTTCTCAACATTATGAACCGTAATTATAACGCTAATTTTACTCATGTGATATTGCTACTTTAATTATTGGTTAAATTGTTTGCAAAATAAGAACATTTATATTGATTATACAAACCTTTTCACAAAAACATGCTATCTTTGTAATGCAAATTAGATAAAGTTGGCTATGGATGTTGTAATAACATATGTAGATGGTCTTGACCCTGTGTGGCAGAAAGATTATGAACAATTTACTAATGCTCCTATTTCGCAAAAACGATTTCGAGACTGGGGGTTGTTGCCTTATCTTATGCGTGGCATAGAGGAGAATATGCCGTTTATAAGAAAAGTACACTTGGTAGTATCGCATGATTCTCAAGTGCCTAAATGGGTTAATCGTGAGGCAGTAAACGTGGTGTTACACAAGGATATTATTCCTGTCGAATACTTGCCTACATTTAATAGTAATACAATCGAAATGCATCTTCATCGTATTGCAAATCTTGATGAAGAGTATCTCTATTTTAATGATGACATATTTCCCGTGGCCAAATGCGAACCTGAAGACTTTTTCCGTCAAGGGAGGGGTGTAATAGGAGTGAGCCGACATATGTTGGCTACGGGTATGTTTAAGAAGATTTGTCGCAATTCAGACATGTTGGCTCGTAAGGCGTTAAATCGTAACAAATCATGCTTGTTTCTTCGCCCTCAACATATCTGTGCTCCAATGTTGCGTAGCGAATGTGAACGAATATATGAGTTGATGCGAGAAGAGATATTTGCAACACTTTCACGCACACGGTCTGAAAAAAATGTAACGCAATACATGTTTGTCAATTATATGTATTTGCAAGGCAAAATCATAAATGAACGCATATCAAAACGTCATTTTTCGATTGCAATTGCACCATGTAAATTAATCTGTCGTGCTATAGAACGTCCTCGGCGTAAATTAATTTGCATCAATGATGTTAAAATTAGTGATGAGCGATATGCAATGTTGCATAGCATGATACATCAAGCATTTAAGAATAGATTTCCTCGTAAATCAAAATATGAGATTTAGAAAGTAATAGAATGTAATGAATCCCACAGACAAGATAGATGCTGTAATTACATGGGTAGATGGTAATGACCCGATGCATCAAGCCAAACGTGCTCAATATTTAACTCATAAAAGAGAAGATGCTCGTAAAGATGTTGCAGGTGAAACTCGCTTCAATCAGGTAGGTGAAATCTATTATTGTATTGCGTCAATTTTGCGTTTTGCTCCATGGATTAATAAGATTTATATTGTTACTGATAACCAAGATCCAAAAGTTGATGACTTCATAAATAAGCATTTCCCTGACAATAAAATACCTATTGAAATTGTTGACCACAAGGTAATATTTAAGGGGTATGAAAAATATTTGCCAACATTTAATTCAATTTCTATTGAAACATTGTTGTGGCGTATTCCTGGATTGAATGAAAAGTTTATATATTTCAATGATGATTTCATGTTGCATCGTCAAGTATCACCTAATGATTTTTATCTCAATAATAAAATAGTGCTTTATGGGCGTAGGTGGATTTCTGTATATGAAACACGTATCACACTTGTGTTGCAAACACTTATGCGACGTTTAGCGGGTAAAAATGCGTTACTCTCGTACAAGAAATTTATGAATAATGCAGCCCGAGTAGCAAATGCACAACGATTTGTGAGATTGGATCACACACCTCATGCTTTCTTCAAAAGTATATTCTGCGATTTTTATGCTATAAATCCTCAATATTTAGAAAAGAATGTAAGTTATCGTTTTCGTAATAAAGAACAATATAGCTTGACGGAATTACATCATTTGCTGGCCATAAAACAGGGTCGTGCAGATGGAAAATTGCACAAGAAAAGGGGAGTAACATTGTCTCCTTATGAGTATGATTTAGACAATCTTAAAATAGTATTAAAGAAAATAAAGGGAGATTCTCGATGCCTTTATTTTTGTGTAAATTCGCTCGATCAATCATCGCCAGAGCATATAGATGTGGTAGATGCTTGGATACGTGAGAATCTTTCCTTAAACTCCAATGATTAGGAAAGCTCAATCGTATTCGCGATTGAGCTTGATGCTATTATTGCAATAATTTACAACTAATATTGTTCTTTTTCGTTGGGGAAGTCGCTGGTTTTTACATCGTCGATGTAGTGAGCTACTGCGTCGTTGATGGCGGTTGAAAGGTCGGCATAACGGCGAAGGAAACGAGGAGAGAATCCTTTGTTGATACCTAACATGTCGTGCATCACAAGAACTTGTCCATCAACTCCACCTCCAGCACCGATGCCAATAACCGGAATGGTTACTTCTTTAGCGACTTGAGTGGCTAAAGTTGCCGGAATTTTTTCGAGTACGAGTGCGAAACAGCCAATCTCTTCGAGCATTTTTGCATCTTCGATAAGTTTGTTGGCTTCAGCTTCTTCTTTGGCTCGAACAGCGTATGTGCCAAATTTATTTATTGATTGAGGCGTGAGACCAAGGTGTCCCATTACAGGTATCCCTGCACAAAGCACACGCTCGATTGATTCACGAATTTCGCTGCCACCTTCCATTTTTACAGCTTCGGCATGGCTCTCCTTCATGATGCGAACAGCCGATGCAAGAGCTTCTTTTGAATTCCCTTGATAGCTACCAAAAGGAATGTCGCACACTACAAGTGCACGCTTCACTGCTTTCACGACGCTCTTAGCATGATAAATCATTTGGTCGAGAGTGATAGGAAGTGTAGTCATATTCCCTGCCATCACATTTGAGGCAGAGTCGCCCACAAGAATTATGTCCATGCCTGCTTCATCTATGAGTTTTGCCATAGAATAGTCGTAGGCTGTGAGCATTGCAATCTTTTCACCACGTTGTTTCATCTCTGTGAGGCGATGAGTGGTAACTTTGCGTTGGTCTTGTAAATAGTTAGCCATTA
The DNA here is from genome assembly GCA_904502025.1 of uncultured Muribaculaceae bacterium. GTDB lineage: Bacteria > Bacteroidota > Bacteroidia > Bacteroidales > Muribaculaceae > RGIG4079. The sequence continues at coordinate 27,371 of CAJGDJ010000020.1, read as the reverse complement.
ATATGTTTTTTATTCAATGATGCAAAATTATGAAAAATATTGATATTATAGGTATCTTTTTTGTTGTTTTTGCATAAAGTACTGTTTATAAAGGTTGAGCCAGTGTAATGCAACGAGAGGGAGATGATTCAATGATATGAAATGAAAATGTACAAATGCCTTTTGTGGTATTCACTTTGGAAATGTTGCTATTTAGGCTGTTAGGGAGCAATATGTCACTATCAAAGGAGATTCCGGGAGCCTGTGCTACCTTATAAAGAGCTTCTTTTATTGTCCATGCTTGTAACAAGAGTTGGGGAGAAGTATATATCTCAATTTCTTTTTGTGATAGGAAGCGGCTTCTTACTTTTATGAGCTGTTCACGCCAATTTTCAATGTCGATACCGATGCGATGGTTGGGATTGAATGCAATAACGATTTCGGTTGCACTATGAGATGTTGAAATATAACCATCAATGCCAATAATTATTGGAGCTCCGTATTCGTCGTGGTTAATTGTGGCTTTATCATTGAAAATCTCTTTAATCATAAGGTGTGAGGCAATAATCTCACGTTGGCGACGAGGAGAAGAAACATTTTTGACTTTTTTTTGTGTTTCAGTGTCACATAAATGAAGTAAAGGAGTGATATCGGAGGGCAACTCTTTTACATATATGTGTGTGTCGTGAAATTTAAGAATTCTCATTGGAGTCAATTGTTTTCATTGCATGAATAATGTCTCGTTTTAAGATGTTGATTATTGGCCGAATGGAGTCGGGGCTATTGCTGCTGTTGTTGAAATAGAGAGCACCTGATACTACCCAATTGTTTTCGTTGGTAGATAAAAATTGCACCGGAGTAACTTTGCTTTGCTCTGTTATTAGTATTTGAGATTTGAATCCGTTTGCGTTTGTTAATTCAATAAGCTCAGAGGAGTGGTCGCCTGAATTTAGAGCCATTCTTTCAGTGCGGTTGTCGATTACATTTTCAATTGTGTGCTTATCGACAGGTGTGAAAGTGCAATAAATAGTGGCGTTATATGGCTTGTAATAAATATTTATCCAATGGTTATCATTGTTGATAGAATCTAATGAGATTATTGCTATATCGCTAATCTCAAAATGTATGGGGCAGTTTGAAATTAAGGTAAACGTTGAATCGTGTGTATCAATGCGAGGGTAAGCCTTGCGACGAGGAGTGTTTGCGTTGTCGGTTGAACATTCGCAAAGAGCTAAGGCAGTCAAGAATGCTATAACCCAAATAGGCAGCATTGCCATAATAGCTGTAACGAAACTGTGTTTGTGAAGAGAGGAACTCATATTTGTGTAGTAGATTAAACTTGTTCTTCAGGCATCACTTTCACTCTCACACTTGTGATGCGGTGATGACTGATGTCAAGAATCAAGAATCGGCATCTACCATATACAAGCGGCTCTTTTTTCTTAGGGAAATCTCCTTTTAAGTTGAGCAACATACCAGCAAGACTTTCTGAATCTTCGGTTATTTTTGCATAGTCGTCTTCATTAAGCTCGGTTATTTTGAAGAAGTCAGTGAGTAATGTTTTGCCGTCGAAAATATATGTATCATCGGGAAGTCGTTGGTAGTTAACCTCCTCTTCGTCGTATTCGTCATTAATATCGCCTACGATTTCTTCAAGTACATCTTCGAGAGTTACAATCCCTTGTGTACCACCAAATTCGTCAACCACGATGGCCAAGTGAATTTTTAGTTTTCGGAAGTCTTCGAGAAGATCGTCGATCATTCGTGATTCAGGAACGAAATATGGCTCACGAATGAGGGTTTGCCACTGGAAGTTTTCAACATCTTTGCCAATATATGGTAATAGGTCGCGACTATATAAAATACCTTTGATGTTGTCTTGGGTTTCTTCATAAACAGGAAGACGGGAATATCCACTCGAAATGACGATTTCCATTACTTCGTCAAATGAACAATCAAGGTCTATGTCGGTAATATCGACACGTGGAGTCATTATCTCTTCAACTGTTTTATCTCCAAATTTCAAAATCCCTTCGAGAATCTCTTTTTCTTCTTCGGCGGCAACATTTGTGATTTTAAGAGCCTGACTCAATTCATCGGTTGAAATGTTTTGGGTCTTTTTTGTAACGACTTTATTTACAATTACCGAACTACACATCAGCAGTGATGATAGTGGTTTGAAAAGCCGCATTAAGAAAGAGATACCTCCGGTAGAAAACTTAGCCCATTTCAAATTGTAACTATTGGCATATAGTTTAGGTAATATCTCTCCAAATAATAAAATTAAGAATGTGAGAATAATAGTTTGCAAAATGAAACTCAATACAGCCGACATGCCACTGAATATCGGACCCAATGCAAAGTTGCATAAGATAACTATTGTTACATTGACTGTGTTGTTAGCAATAAGGATTGTTGCCAACAATCGTTCGGAATTTTCGATTAATGTCTTGATGGTGTTGCCTTTAGGGGAATCTTCAATCTCTTCAAGTTGAGCCGAAGTAAGGGAGAAATAAGCTATTTCACTTCCCGAAATAAAACCTGAAATTAAAAGGCCGACAATTGCAATTGATAGTGCCACAATCTGAGCAATGCCAAATTCGATAGGTGCGACTTGCAATAAAAAGGCTGTGGCTGGTAAGGGGTCTATATCCAAAATAATTGATATTAGTTAAACATAAAGAATAACCGATTAGGTTATTTGATGATGCAAAATTAATCAATCTTTCTGAATTGAGCGAATATTCTTGCTATTTAGTTGACTTTGTTGTAAATTTGTTATAGTTAAAATTTTAATTCAAACAAAAAAATCATGGGGTTATGAAAAAGAGATTAATAATTTCCACCGGGGCAGGAATCAGTGCTGAGAGTGGCATTTCAACATTTCGTGATGCCGATGGCTTGTGGGAGCAATATCCGGTTATGGATGTTGCCAGTGCCGATGGATTTGCACGCAATCCGGCTTTGGTGCATGAGTTTTATAATGCTCGGCGTAAACAGTTGTTGACGGTAGAACCCAATGATGCTCATCGTGGGTTGGTGGAGTTGGAAAAATATTTTGACGTTGGGATAATTACGCAAAACGTTGATAATCTTCATGAGCGAGCAGGCAGTAGCAGGGTGTTACATCTTCATGGCGAATTAATGAAAATAAGGTCAATGAAAGATGAAACACGTGTATATGAATTAACGTCAGACAATCTTGAAACATCGCCCGAAACACGCGATAAATATGGCGACCCCGTGCGACCTCATATCGTGTTTTTTCAAGAAGCTGTTCCAAATATCGAATTGGCAATAGATTGGGTGCAAGAGGCTGATATATTTGTTGTTATAGGCACATCGTTGAATGTTTATCCGGCAGCCGGATTGTTGCGTTACGTGCGTCCGGGTACGCCTGTTTATTATATCGATCCAAAACCGGCTGTAGTGCCGTTGGGAGTTGAGGTGTTGGCTCTACCGGCAACTAAGGGGGTTAGGGAGTTGATTAATCAGTTAAAACTAAAATGTTAAACTTCCTAAATTTACAACCGTAAACGTCGGCATTTGTGTCGGCGTTTATTTTTGAAATTCGCATAAATAAAGGGAAGTGGAAAAATGTTGATAACTTTTTGATGTTGAGGGTGTGGAAAAATGAATTTTGAGTTGTAAATTTTCGGTAAAAATGACTAACTTTACAACCTAAATTTGAAAAGGCTATATAATAACAAAATCGTAGTTAAAGAAGTGCGTATTTTCTATGTCGGAAGAGGTTTATCACATACCAGCATTGTTGCCTGAAACATTAGAAGCGTTAAATATTAATCCCGAAGGGATATATGTTGATGTTACTTATGGGGGAGGAGGTCATTCGCGTGCTATTATGGAATGCCTAAATGAGAAGGGGCATTTGTATTCATTTGATCAAGATGAAGACGCTGTTAAGCGAGCTTTTGTTGACCCTCGATTTACGATTGTATATAGCAACTTCAGATTTCTATCAAATTTTTTGCAATATCACAATGTTAAGGCAATTGATGGATTGCTTGGCGATTTAGGAGTGTCGTTCCACCACTTTGACAACAAGGACCGAGGCTTTTCATTCCGCTTTGAAGGAGCTTTGGATATGCGAATGAATCAAAAAGCAAAGCGAACAGCTGCATGGATTATTGCTAATTATAGCGAAGAACAACTTGCCGATATGTTTTATCTTTATGGAGAATTGAAGAATGCACGCAAATTGGCATCGGTAATTGTTAAAGCAAGAAGTCAATCACCAATCGAAACCATAGAACGATTACTTGAGGTTGTAAAGCCTCTAATCAATCCGCGTCAAGAGAAAAAAGAACTTGCGATGTTGTTTCAAGCATTACGTATTGAAGTAAATGGAGAAATCGATGTGCTAAAAAAAATGTTGCAACAAGCATTAGATGCTCTAAAGCCCGGAGGTCGTTTGGCGATTATCACTTATCATTCGCTTGAAGATAGATTGGTGAAAAATTTTATGCGAACAGGGAATTTACGTGGCGAATTAGAAAAAGACTTTTTTGGGCGTAATCAATCTCCGATAAAATTACTTACGTCAAAACCTATCGTTCCATCAGATGAAGAAGTAGAACGAAATCCTCGTTCGCGTAGTGCAAAACTTAGAGTAGCTCAAAAACTATGAAAAAATAATATACTATGGCAAAAAGTAAAACAACACAAAAAAAACGTAGAGACATCTTTTGGCGAATAATTCATGGTCAATTATTGACGGTGGATTTCTTCAAACGCCATTGGTGGAAGATTCTTGTGGCAGTGGGTATGGTGGTTGTGTATATCTCTACTAAATACCAATGTCAAACACGAATGGTTGCTATTGATAAATTAAAAACCGAACTTGAAATAGTAAAAAATCAAAGTATCACTGAGCGAAGTCGATATATGGGAAGCACACGTGAATCGGCAATGCAAGAACTTGTAGATACTCTACATTTGAATCTAAAAAAACAAGATCAACCACCCTTCAAAATCTCTTATTCAAAATGAACACAAAAGATGAATTTCGCAACTTGATGAGATATATTGTTCTCGTTGTAATTATTGGTTTCTTTTCTTTCTTTATCATGAAAGAAGTGTTTAGTACTACAATTACACACAAAGCAGATTGGGACAACAAGGCCGATTCGGTATTGATGAAACGAAAAATACTTTATCCCACTCGTGGAGATATTCTTGCATGTGATGGCAGTGTGTTGGCAACCAATATCACTTATTACACGGTTAGAGTCGATTATCGTAGTCAACGTTTCATGGAAGAACGCTATAAAATGGCGTTGGATAGCTTGTCAGATAGTATGGCAACATATTTTGGCAAAACCAAAGAATATTGGAAGGAATATTTGAAAAAGCCATTGGAAAAACCTAAAGAAAAACGTTCGCGATGTTATAAGATAGTAGGAAATATCTCATATACTGAGTATCAAAAATTGAGAACTTTCCCATTTTTTAATATCCCAAATCGTAACAAATGTGGACTTGTTCTTGACAGTAAAATGCGTCGTCGTAATCCATACGGAGAAATGGCTTTGCGAAGTATAGGACTTGTTGGAGAGGATAAAAAAGGAGAGATTCATGGAGTGTGGGGTCTTGAACGCGATCTTGATTCTTTGCTTTATGGGAAGCCCGGGGTGGCTCGTATCGTCCCCGTAAATCGAAATACTCTAAATTGGACCGATACGCCGGCAGTTGATGGTTATACTATAAAAACCACAATCGACATCAATATGCAAGATATTGTTGAGAATGAACTCAACAAGGTTCTTGCCGATACTAAAGCCGATTGGGGGGTAGCTATACTTATGGACGTTGCTACAGGAGATATTAGGGCAATATCTAATCTTGAAATGGATCCTCAAGGAAATGGCTATATCGAAGGTATGAACCGTGCAATTTTGGGGTTTGAACCCGGTTCGGTAATGAAGCCTATATCTATGTTGATAGCTCTTGACAAGGGTTGGGTTAAAAATCCTAACGACATAATAGTTTCGGGAAATAGATATAAATATGCTAATGGACCGGCAATTAGTGATTGCTCGCCCGTAGCATCAATGCCTATCTGGGAAATAATCGAACGGTCATCAAATGTGGCAATGACAAAGTTGATGATGCCACATATTGATAGTGCAGCCATGTTTAAGCACTATTTGAAAGAGATTGGATTTCTTGATCCAATGAATCTTCATATTGCCGGGGAAAGAATCCCTCGCATACGAGATGTGGGAAATTCAAATTGGGACTTTATCGACGTGTCTCGCATGACATACGGTTACACAACACAAATCCCTCCCATTTACACTTTGTCGATATATAATGCAATTGCTAATGGAGGTAGATATGTGCGACCTCGATTTGTAACTAATCTCATAGGCAATGGTGTAGATTCAATAATTCCGGTTTCGTACATGAAAGATCGCATTTGTAGCGAAAAGAATGCAGAAATCTTAAAAGAAATGCTCACACGAGTAGTTTGGGGTGAGCATGGAACAGCTCGAAGAGTGTTGCGAAACGATGTAGTTAAAATTGCCGGTAAAACAGGTACATGCTATGCAACTTATGAAAAGTTGAAACAAGACAAAGAAACAGGTCAACTTATAACAAAGGATATTTATGGTCGTGATATTCCACAAGGAACCCCCGGACACTATGATAAGGATCGAAAACGTTTATCGTTTTGTGGTTTCTTCCCAGTTGAAAATCCTCAATATTCATGTTTTGTGATGATTTTTCACCCCAAAAATGGAGTTGGTGCAGCTGCATCAAGTGGAGTAGTGTTGAAAGAGATTGCATTGAAGATGTATTCACGAGGTATGCTCGGAAATGAGAGTGATTACCGTGCTGAAAAGAATGCTCCCTCTCGTCCTATATTATACGCAACACAGTCGTCAAGCAAGCATTCTAATTTGAAAGAGGGGCTATCTATGGGCAAGATTGCTCGTTTACCAGATGTTACAAAAACATCAGGAGTACCCTCGGTAAAAGGTCTTGGACTTCGTGAAGCGATTGTTGCACTTGAAACTGCCGGGTATAATGTCGATTTTGACGGAATGGGATATGTTGTGGCCCAAACACCAGTGGCTGGCGATATAGCTCCACAAGGTAGTTGCGTGAAACTTAAATTGACTGAATTCTAATAACGAATTAATAGACAAACAATGAAACAATTATCACAACTCATAAAATCGATAAACGTAGTTAACGTGGTTGGCAATGTCAATCGTGAGGTTGCGGCTATCGTGAGTGATTCACGCCAAGCTACTCAATCAACTATGTTTGTTGCCGTTAGGGGTGTAAATGTAGATGGTCATCAATATATACCCACATTGAATGGGAAAGGATTGGCAGCCATTGTGTGTGAGCAGTTGCCAAATGTAATTGATGAAAATATAACGTATTTGCAAGTTGAAAACTCGGCAATAGCATTGGGACAACTTGCATCGCAATGGTGGGATAACCCTTCCCAAAAATTGAAATTGGTGGGAATTACCGGGACAAATGGAAAAACTACCACAGCCACACTCATTTATGAGATGGCTCGATTGATGGGTTATAAGGCAGGACTATTATCAACAGTGTGTAATTATATTGATGATGTTGCAGTGCCGGCAACACACACTACTCCCGATCCATTGAACTTAAATGCGTTGTTAGCTCGCATGGTTGATGCCGGTTGCGAATATGCAGTGATGGAGGTAAGTTCGCATGCGGCACATCAACATCGCATTGCAGGCTTGCATTTTGTGGGAGGAGTATTTTCAAACCTCACTCGCGATCATCTTGATTATCACAAAACGGTTGACGCTTATCTTGAAGCTAAAAAGATGTTTTTTGATGCACTCCCCCAAGAGGCTTTTGCTTTGACAAATATAGATGATAAAGTGGGAGAAGTGATGCTTCAAAACACTAAAGCATTGAAAAAAAGATATTCACTACGTGCTCAAGCCGATTTCCTCGGTCGAGTAATTGAAAGTCGTCTTGATGGAACATTGATGACATTCAACACTCGCGAAGTAGAGGTGTTGTTTACCGGAAAGTTTAATGCTTACAATCTTACCGCTGTATATGCGACTTCAATCCTTTTGGGTTGGGAAAATGAGCAGGTGTTGATAAATATGAGCCGATTGGAGCCTGTTGCCGGTCGTTTTCAAGCATTCCACTCCCCCAAAGGATATACTGCAATTGTAGATTATGCACACACCCCCGATGCAGTGGTAAATGTGCTCAATGCGATTCGAGATGTGATAGGAAATAGTGGAAATATTATCACGGTGGTTGGAGCCGGAGGTAATCGCGACAAAGGGAAACGACCTATCATGGCAAAAGAGGCTGCATTGCGTAGTGAAAGAGTAATTCTCACCTCGGATAATCCTCGAGATGAGGAGCCAGGAGATATTCTTCGTGATATGGAGGCAGGATTAGATAACTCAGGACGAGTCAAAACATTGAGTATTGCCGATCGCCGAGAAGCTATTCGCACAGCGGCAATGTTGGCACAAAAAGGAGATGTTATTCTTATTGCCGGCAAAGGTCATGAAGATTACCAAGAGATTAAAGGAGTGAAGCATCATTTTGATGATCGCGAAGTGGTTGCTGAAATATTTAAAAGCGAAAAATAGAAATACAAAAACATAGATAACATGTTATATTATTTATTTGATTATCTACAAGAGATAGGTTTCCCGGGGGCACGTTTGATGAGTTATCTCACGTTTCGTTCGGGAGTGGCGTTGGTGTTGTCATTGTTGATAACAATTTTTATCGGGCGTCGTATAATCGAGCGATTGCAACTTATGCAAATCGGGGAGATAATTCGTGATTTGGGGCTCGAAGGTCAAATGAAGAAAACCGGAACTCCCACAATGGGAGGTATAATAATTATCATTGCCACGTTAGTGCCATGTTTATTGGTTGGGAATCTATCAAATATCTATATGTTATTAATGATAGGCTCAACATTGTGGTTGGGAACTCTTGGCTTTCTTGATGATTATATCAAGGTTGCCCGCAAAGATAAAGATGGGTTGAAAGGTAAATTCAAAATTGCCGGACAAGTAGGTTTAGGCTTGATTGTGGGTGTTACGATGTACCTTAGTCCCGATATGGTTATGCGTGAGAACCATGAAGTGAATGTAGGGGACAATCAGTCGCAAGTAGAGGTAGTTTATGATAATCAAGAAGTGAAAGCTTTGCAAACAACAATTCCATTTGTGAAAAACAATAACCTCGACTACGCGTGGTTTACAAAATGGATGGGCGATTGGGCAACTCTTGCAGCATGGATATTGTTTATCATCGTTACCATCTTTATGGTTACTGCAACATCAAATGGTGCTAACCTCACAGATGGTCTTGATGGTCTTGCAACCGGCACTTCGGCAGTCGCAGCCATTGCTTTGGCAATAATTGCATATTTGGGTGGCAATGTGATATATTCATCATATCTCAATATTATGTATTTGCCAGGTAGTGGAGAACTTGTCGTGTTTATGGCAGCATTTATTGGAGCATTGATAGGATTCTTGTGGTATAATGCACCTCCGGCACAAGTATTTATGGGCGATACCGGCAGTCTGACAATTGGTGGTATAATAGCTGTGTGTGCTATTATGATTCATAAAGAATTGTTGTTGCCAATTTTGTGTGCTATATTCTATTTTGAGGATCTTTCGGTGGTAATTCAAACAACATATTTCAAATTAACTCGCAAAAAGACCGGAACCGGGAAACGTATATTTAAGATGACCCCTATTCATCATCATTTCCAAAAACCTGGAAATAGTGGAATTGAGGCATTGATTCAAACACCAATTAATCCTGTCCCCGAGTCAAAAATTGTGATTCGTTTTTGGATTATAGCGATACTTTTAGCAGTAATAACATTTGCAACATTAAAAATCAGATAATGAAAACAAAAAAGTTGGTTGTTCTTGGAGGTGGAGAAAGTGGTGTAGGAGCCGCAATTCTCGCTAAAGAAAAAGGAATGGAAGTGTTTCTTTCTGATATGGGAAAGATTGCACCTCGATATGCCACAATGCTCGACGAAGCAGGTGTTGAATGGGAAGATGGGCAGCACTCCGAAACAAAGATTCTTGATGCAGATGAGGTGGTAAAAAGTCCCGGCATTCCCCCTACGGCACCATTAATGCAAAAAATTGCATCTAAAAATATTCCGGTCATCTCTGAGATAGAATTGGCAGGTCGTTATACCGATGCGAAAATGGTGTGTATTACCGGTAGTAATGGCAAAACAACAACCACAATGCTTACATATCACATTCTCAAGGACGCAGGTGTTAATGTGGGATTGGCAGGGAATGTTGGTAAGAGTTTGGCATTGCAAGTTGCTCACGAACAGCATGATGTTTATGTTGTGGAATTGAGTAGTTTTCAACTTGAAAACATGTATAATTTCAAGGCAAACATTGCAGTGATGATGAATATCACGCCCGATCATCTTGATCGTTATGATTATGAAATGCAGAATTATGTTAATGCAAAGTTTCGAATACTTCAAAATCTTACATCGCAAGATGCTTTCATATTCTGGCAAAACGACCCTATTATTGAGGCTCAATTGCGACAAATCGAAACTCAAGCTCAAATGTATCCATTTGCCGAAACTCAAGAGGAGAACACTCAAGCCTATATCGATGCAGAGGACAATATGATAATAAACACATCGACCACATCATTAAATATGCCACGTGCCGATTTAGCATTGAATGGCTTGCATAATTTGTATAACTCAATGGCTGCAGGATTGTCGGCATGTTTGCTTGACGTGAAAAAAGATGATATTCGTCGTGCTCTATCTAATTTTGAAGGAGTGGAGCATCGATTGGAGTATGTAGCTACTGTTGATGGAGTGCGTTATATCAATGATTCAAAAGCCACAAATGTAAATTCATGTTGGTATGCTCTTGAAAGTATGCCGCAAAATACGATTCTTATACTTGGTGGCAAGGATAAAGGAAATGATTATAGCGAAATTGAAGCACTTGTAGAAAAAAAGGTAAAAGCAATAGTGTGTATGGGTAAAGACAACACTAAATTACTTGATTTCTTTGGAGGAAAAGTAGCTCACATAAGTGATACTCATTCAATCGAGGACGCTGTAAAAGAATGTGCACGATTGGCTCAAGCGGGCGATACTGTGCTTTTATCGCCATGTTGTGCAAGCTTTGACTTGTTTAAGAGCTATGAAGATAGAGGAGAGCAATTTAAGACTATTGTGAAATCGATGAGTAATAACAAATAATAAATCTATTTTTAATCAACTATGAAATCAGAAGAAACTGAAGTTGTAAAACAACCTAATGAAAAAAACAAATCTATAGCTCCTGCCGATAAATATATATGGGCTATATACATTATGCTGTGTATTATTTCAATCATAGAGCAGTATAGTGCTTCGGCTCGTGTTGTTTCATCAACGAATATTTTTGGACCACTAATTCGTCATTGCGGACATTTGCTATTGGGTTTTGGAGTGATTTATGTAGTACAAAAAATACCTTATACCAAATTTATTAAATGGATTCCTGTGTTGGCAATAGGTAGCGTGTTGTTTGCTATATATGTGATGCTTTGGGGTGATGTTATTAATGGGGCCCGCCGAAGTGTGAAAGTGTTAGGTTTAATGTCATTGCAACCTGCCGAGTTTATAAAATTTTCAGCGGCAGCACTTCTCGCTTTAATACTGTCAAAATCACAATTAAAAGATGGTAAAGGAGTTTCTAATAGAGGCTTTTATGCTGCGATTATAGTAACAGGTATATTGGCAGCAGTGCTCATCAAGCAAGGTACAACAAACACCCTAATTTTGTGTGCAATAAGTTATTCAATGATGATTTTTGGTGGAGTGCAAGCAAAACGTTTATTAATAATGCTTTTTGCAGCAGTGGCATTAATTGGAGGTGTGATAACTTATGGGTTAATCAAGTATAATAAAAAATATGATGAAAACGGCAAATTGCGGACTGAGGTTGTGATGTCGGCATCAGAACAAATTGCAAAAGGTGAAACTGTTGACCGTTTGACCGATGTATTTATCCCACGACTCATTCGTTGGTGGAATGGAGATGAACGTAAATGGGAACAAGAAATAAATCGTTATAATCATCAAGAACAATATTCGTATATAGCACAAGCTAATGGTGGATTGTTTGGGGTGTTCCCAGGTAATTCACGTGAGGCAGCACGACTTCCATTGGCATTCTCTGATTATATTTTTGCAATAGTTATTGAGGACATCGGATTGCTTGGTGGAATGTTTTTGTTGGTACTATATCTCTTTCTGATGGCACGAGCGAGTGGTATAGCGTCGCAGTGTAAACGAGCATTCCCAATGCTGTTGGTTATGGGTATGGCATTATATATAACATTCCAAGCGTTATTCCACATGGGTATTGTGTCGGGACTATTTCCGGTGTCAGGACAACCTTTACCTTTGATTTCGGCAGGAGGTTCGTCAATTTTAGTAACATCTATCGCTTTGGGGGTAATGTTAAGTGTCAGTAGGTTTGCAATACGAAAAAAGAATAACGATAGGAAAGAAGAAAAAGAAGAGATTAGTGCTTTGCCTGAAGATGCACGAGCCGATAATCCGAGTTTATTATAATTAATAGTAGCAGATAAAAATGTCAGAAAAAAGAATATATAAAGTATTAGTCAGTGGAGGAGGTACCGGAGGGCATATTTTCCCTGCTCTATCGATAGCTAATGCACTTAAACGTCGCAATTCCGAAACTGAAATTCTTTTTGTGGGAGCCGAAAATCGAATGGAGATGGAGCGAGTCCCGGCTGCCGGATATAAAATAGTGGGGTTGCCCGTGTGTGGGTTTGATCGCAAACGATTGTGGCGTAATGTAAAGGTCCTTTTCAAATTGTGGAAAAGTATGCGAATTGCCCGGAAAGTGTTAAAAGATTTCCAACCCGATATTGCAGTGGGTGTTGGAGGTTATGCGAGTGGACCTATGCTAAAAGAGGTGCAAAAGAAAGGTATTCCTACACTTTTGCAAGAGCAAAACTCATACGCCGGAGTTACAAATAAATTATTGGCAAAAGAAGCATCGGCAATTTGCGTGGCATACGAAGGAATGAATCGTTTTTTCCCTGCCGAAAAAATTGTACTTACCGGAAATCCGGTAAGAGCCAACATATTGAATTGCGAATTAACAAGAGAGCAAGCCAAAGCCCAACTTGGGTTTGATGTGTCGCAGAAATTGGTGCTTGTGGTAGGTGGAAGCCTTGGCGCTCGCACAATTAACGACAGTGTGGCATTGGCTCTTGATGAAATCTTGGCTACTGGTGCTCAAGTAATGTGGCAAACAGGCAAGATATATGCTCAAGAATGTAGCGAAAAGGCAAAAGGCAAATCAGGAGTTGTGGCAACAGCATTTATTTCTGATATGAATGTTGCTTATCGAGCTGCCGACTTGGTAGTGTCGAGAGCCGGAGCTGGTACAATATCCGAACTTCAATTGCTTGGTATGCCTGTGATTCTTGTTCCTTCGCCTAACGTGGCTGAAGACCATCAACGAAAAAATGCTCAAGCTCTTGTCGATAAAGATGCGGCAGTAATGATTCTTGATGGAGAGTGTAAAGAAAAACTTGCTGCAATCACAAAGGAATTGCTCGCTGATGATGCAAAACGTGAACAATTATCGCAAAACATCAAAAAGATGGCTCTTGTTGATGCTGATGAAAAGATTGTAGATAAGATATATGAAATTTTGAATAAATAAGAATGACTATGAATAATAAAAAAACAAATATATATTTTGTAGGAGCCGGAGGTATTGGAATGGCTGCACTTGAACGTTATTTTCTTTCTCGAGGGTGTAATGTTGCAGGATATGACCGTACTCCAACAGCCTTAACAAAGGCTCTTGAAGATGAAGGTGTGGAAATAGTGTATGACGATGACGTAGATTTGATTCCCGACAAATTCAAAAATCCCGATACTACATTAGTCGTTTACACACCTGCTATTCCCAACGACCACAAAGGCTTGAATTTCTTTCGCAATGGCGGATTTGAGATTCTGAAACGTGCGGCAGTGTTGGGGTTGATTACCCGTGATTCAAAAGGATTGTGTTTTGCCGGCACGCATGGAAAAACTACAACATCATCAATGGCAGCACATATTCTCAACACTTGTGAAGTGGGGTGTAATGCTTTTTTAGGTGGTATTCTTCGCAATTATAACAGTAATCTATTATTGAGCGAGACATCGCCATATTCAGTTATTGAAGCCGATGAATATGACCGCTCATTCCATCAATTGACGCCGTATATTGCAGTTATTACCTCAACAGATCCCGACCATCTTGACATTTATGGCACGGAGGAAGCTTATCTTGAAAGTTTTGCCCACTTTACCGAGTTGATTCGTGAAGATGGAGCATTGGTAGTGCATGAAGGCTTGAAAGTGCAACCACGAGTTGCACCGGGAGTGAAAATATATACTTATTCACGAGATAAAGGCGATTTTCATGCTCAAAACATTCGCCGAGGCAATGGCACAATAACATTTGATTTTGTGGCTTGTGATGGCTCGATAATTAAAGATGTCGAATTGGGCGTTCCTGTCGAAATTAATATTGATAATGCAATTGCGTCATTGGCAGGGTGTTTCCTCACCGGTGATATGCAAGCTGATAAGGCTGCCGAAGCGATGGCATCATTTATGGGACCAAAACGTCGTTTTGAGTTTTGGTTAAAAGAATCGGGAGAAAAAGGTCGTGCGATTATTGATGATTATGCACACCACCCCGACGAATTAACCGCATCAATCAATTCGGTTAAAGCTCTTTATCCAAATCGTAGAATCACGGTGGCATTTCAACCACATTTATATTCTCGCACTCGTGATTTTGCTCCAGAATTTGCAAAAGCTCTTTCGCTTGCCGATGCAGTTATATTGCTCAATATTTATCCGGCTCGCGAATTACCTATTGAAGGAGTTACTTCTCAAATTGTTTTTGATGACATCACTTGTGAGAATAAAGTGTTGATTGACAAAGAAAATTTGATTGATACGATAAAAAATAATAACTTTGAGGTATTGTTAACGGTGGGTGCCGGGGATATATGTAATTATCTTCCGGAAATCTGTAATATCGTGAAGCAAAATGAATAAGAAATCGCTTTTGTGGTGCATATTATCGGTGCTGTTGGTGGTTTATATGGTGATTGCTTTTACAATTACCGGAAATAAAGCACAGCAGGAACTATGCAAAGGAGTGGATATTGATGTTCACGACGATATGGGACTGGAATTTGTTACGGTTGAGGATATCGTTCATGAAATAGGCAACGAGAACAATAAATATCTAACAATGAAAGTGTGTGATATAAATACTCACAAATTAGAAAATCAGCTCAATGCTATTGATAAGATTGAGCGAGTGAATTGTGTGATTTATAATAACTCTCGATTGAAAATTGATGTGATGCCATTAGTGCCGGTAGCTCGTGTGTTTAATAATGGGAAATCCTATTATATCAATCGAGAAGGTAAACAGATGATGGCCGATCCTCGCTATCAAGTTGATGTGCCTATTATTGTGGGGAAATTTAAGGAACAATTCAAGGAGTTGTCGATTTTACCGTTATTATCATATATTAAAAATGATTCTACATGGAATTCCCTGGTGTCGAGTATAAAGATAAATTCATATAATAATGATATAATAATAGTGCCAATGATTAAGGGACATGTAATTAACTTTGGCGACACTACGATGATTGAAAATAAATTTGCTCGAATAAAAACCATATATAAAGATGTTTTCCCCGAAAAAGGGTGGGATTATTACGATACAATTTCGGTGAAATGGAATGGACAAGTTGTGGCTACTCGTCGCAAAAAACACAAAATAGATAGAATTGCCACATTTGCCGATTCTATTGATGAGGAAGAAGTTGAAATTGAAACAATGAATGTTAGAGTTGAGCCTCAAGCAACAACAACCTCGATTAAAACAGCCGATGTAAATAGTGCAGAAGCTAAATCTTTGGAAAAAGAAAATAAACAAGATAAAACAAACTAAAATGGATCACAAATATTTAGTTGCAATCGAAATTGGTAGCTCAAAAATAAAAGGAGCAGTGGGAGCTATTGATGAATCAGGCATTCTTAACGTGTGTGCGATAGAAGAACGCAATCTGGTGGATTGTGTGCGTCATGGTAATATACAAAACGTAGAGGAGGTAAAGGCTTGTGTAGCTGAAATTATCTATGCTCTTGAATCACGTGCGAATGTATCACCTCGCAAGGTTAAGGGTGTTTATGTGGCTCTCGGTGGTCGTTCAATGATGTCATATAAACGCGATATTGAAATGACATTTGATGAAGAAACCGAAATTACAGCTGAAGTAATTGACAAATTGCTTGATGAATCGAAATTGGAAGTGCTTGAAGATAAGGAAATCGTAGATGTTGTGCCTATGGGATTTAGTGTTGATAACATGGCTCATCAAATTCCTATCGGCACTTATGGCCATAGTCTTAAAGCTTCATTGAATATCATTGCTTGCCGACCTCAAATTGTAAAAAATATTAATCGTGTGATTGAAGAACGTTTACAACTTGATATAAATGGATATAAAGTGCGTCAAGTCGCTTTATCTCAATTGGTTTTGAGTAGCGAAGAAAAAAAACTCGGTTGTGTGCTTGTCGATTTTGGAGCCGAAACAACTACTGTGTCAATTCATAAAAATGATGCGTTGCAATGTTTAGTAACAATTCCAATGGGTTCTCGGAATATTACTCGCGACCTCACTTCGCTTGGCATAACTGAGGAGTCAGCTGAAAGATTGAAATCACAGTCGGCTAATGCCAACTCGCAAGAAACTATCGGTCAAGGAGGGAAATCTACTATCCTTGAAAATGTTGATGATGCAGTGTTTAATAACTATGTACAATATCGTGCCGGTGAAATTGCATTTAATATAGCATCACAAATCAAACAAGCAGGATTTAAGCCAACTGATCTCACCGGTGGAATTGTAATCGTTGGTCAAGGTGCAAAGCTACATGGATTTAATGCGGTACTTGAGTTTCACAGCTCACTAAAGGTGCGAAATGGAATGATATCGGCAATGGTGCATATCTCAGACGGTCGTGTGCTTCCCGGCGATGCTCTTGATGTAATTGCTATTTTGCTTGCAGCTTCTAAGAGCAATGGTGCAATTGATTGTCTTGAAGGTGCGGTCCAAGAACGCCAACCTCAACCTGTAGTTGTCGATGATGGTAATGACGATGATGCTGATGATTCGCGATTAAAAGATGGCTTTGTTGATGATATTATTGAAGATGATGATATTGAAGAAGCACCAAAAAAACAGGTGAAACAACCAAAGCAACCTAAACAACCAAGTAAAGCAGCTCAACTTTTAGGTAAAATCAAGGTTTATGTTGGTGAATATCTAAAAGAAGATGGCTATGATGATTAATGACTGATGGTTTAACGAGATAAAACAAGGAATTATGAGTATAGAGGAATTAGAAAACTCTGCGAGTTTCGATATAAAAAGCGAGAAAGCTCCCGAAATAATGGTTATAGGTGTTGGAGGTGGTGGTAATAATGCTATCAACAACATGTATAAGCAAAATATTAAAAGTGTTGATTTCGTGGTGTGTAACACCGACCGTCAGGCGTTAGACAACTCACCTGTGCCAACAAAGTTGTTGATAGGTCCTACGACTACACGTGGACTTGGGGCAGGAAATAAACCTCAACTTGCACGTGCCGCGGCTGAAGAAAGTGTTGATGATATTGACGCTTTGTTTGCCCCGGGTATAAACATGGTGTTTGTAACTGCCGGCATGGGTGGAGGAACAGGAACAGGTGCAGCTCCGGTAGTAGCTCGAGTTGCTAAGGAACGTGGATTGCTCACTATCGGAATAGTAACAATACCTTTTGTGTTTGAAGGTAAAAAGAAAATCCTTAAAGCCCTTGATGGAGCTGAGGAAATGAGTAAATATGTTGATGCGTTGTTGGTTATCAATAATGAACGTCTGAATGATATTTATGGCGATTTGGATTTCTTGAATGCGTTTGGTAAAGCTGATGATACATTGACTATTGCTGCTCGCAGTATCTCTGAAATCATCACCGAAGAAGGTTATATTAACCTTGACTTCAATGATGTTGACAATACATTGCGTGATGGTGGAGCTGCCATTATCTCAAGTGGGTATGGTGAAGGTGAAAATCGTGTGTCAAAAGCATTCCAATCGGCAATTAATTCTCCGTTGCTTAAAAATCGCGACATTCTTAAAGCGAAAAAACTTCTGTTTAATATATATTTTGCAAAAAAAGCCGAACATCCATTTACAATGAACGAAACAAAAGAGATTGCGTCGTTTGTTACCAGCATTAATCCGGGAGTTGATGTGATTTGGGGTGCGACGGTTGATGATTCGCTTGGCGATAAAGTGAAAATTACGATTCTTGCGGCCGGATTTGATGTCACTTTGCGTGAAGATAATGAGGATAAAGCTGATATTATCACATTTAAGCCCGATGTGAAACCGGTAGAAGAGGAGGAAGACCCAGAAGCCGATGAACGTTTGCGTAAAACATACGGTTCAGAGAAAATCGATAACATTCAACGAGAGAAAGACACTAAACGTTATGTGGCTTTAACTCCTGAATTGATGGATGATGACTCAATTGTAGAATCACTTGAGAGAGTGCCAACCTATAATCGTGATAAAGAAACGACCGAGATGTTAAATGCTCGTGTAAAGGCATCGAATGAAGGTACTCCTATTGTTGTCAATAATGACAAAACTTCTGATAGTGAAAATCAAGCCGGACAAGTTGTGAGTTTTACATAAACGATAGTGTGTCGTAAAATAAGTACACTGAAAAGATTATAAAGTTAGCCCCAAGGTTTTTGAAATCTTGGGGCTGACTTTATAGGAAATATTAGAATGAAGAGTATTTAATCCATTATAATGCTTTCTTAAAAGCACGACGGCGACGATGTTGACGGTAATCAAAATATTGCCATTGTAGTTGAACATTGGAGTTGTCCTCAAGTTCAATATTACTTTCTGCCCATTTATACCCGTTTTTAACGTATGCGGGAATTAAGTCGGCAAAAAGTAATGCGTTAACACCTTTGCCAAGATATTCTTTGGAAATTGCAATGAGCATGAGGTCAACAGTGTCAACTTTGCCTCGTAATGCTTTCAAAAGGTGCCACCACCCAAATGGAAATAATTTGCCCCCACTTTTTTGCAACGCACGAGAGAATGAAGGCATGGAGATCCCCACCCCTACTAATTTATCGTCGGCGTCAACGATTACACTCACATCTTCAAGACGCAAAATGCCAAGATATAAACCTATATAGTAATCTATTTGGCGTTGAGTTAATGGAGAATAACCATATAGCTTATCGTATGCATCATTAATTAAATCAAATAGAGCTTGACCGTAAGTATCCTTAAGCTTTTTGCGAGATGTGAATTTAACTGTGCGAAGATTGTATTTCTTTCTCACGATGTCGGCGATGCGTTGATGTTTATCTGGAATAGCATCTGGAATTGTGATGCGAAATTCAATCCAATCGGCATCTTTAGTATATCCCATGCGTTCCATGTGGGTTGGGTAATATGGGTGGTTGTATATTGTTGCCATTGTTCCGAGTTCATTGAACCCATCAACAAGCATTCCTTCATGATCCATGTCGCTAAACCCCATGGGACCAACGATGGAGGTCATGCCTTGTTTGCGACCCCAATCTTCAGCTGTCTTAAATAGAGCGTCAACCACTTCGGCATCGTCAATAAAATCAACCCACCCAAAACGCATAGTCTTCTCACCAGTGCGTTGATTAACGATGTCGTTGATTATTGCGGTAATGCGTCCTACCGGTTTGTCATCGCGATAGGCAATAAATGATTGAGCACGGCAAAACTCAAATGCAGGATTCTTTTCGGGACGCAATGAGTCGATTTCGTCGAAAATTAACGGTGGCACAAAATAGTCATTTCCTTTGTATAGGTCGGTCCCTACTTGAATGTATTTTTTTAGCTCTTTCTTTGTTGGGTTTATTGGTTTTACTACGATTGACATAATGTGAATTTAGTTTCAAGTGAGTTTATTAATGGCGTAATTGATGAAAGTTGACCGATTTTGGGTGGCTCGCTGATTATAATCCATGCCAAAAACAGTATCATCAAGATTAAAAATATTATTATAAATAAATAAAGCCTATTGCCACTACGACGTTCAAGAGCTAAATGTAAATCTTGCACATCGTGATAACGACGAGATGGGTTAGGATCGGTGCATCGTTCTGCAATTTTGCGAAGGTTGGGATAATCCTCATCAATGCTATCAAGAACTTCTTTTAATACGAGCCCATAGTTATAGATGTCTTCGGCAGCATCAGTAGGCTCAAGATGTTCTTTTTGATCAAAGCCAACGTCAATAAGTTTGAGGTTGCCGATGTTTTCGGTAAATATGATACGCTCAGGGCGAATGGGGTGGTGGACAATGTGATTAGATTCGATATAATCCATTGCACTCACAAGTTGATGTTGCAGTTGTTTGATATGATGAGGTTTTATGCGTTTTTCATCAATGAGTTTACGCAAAGAGTCTCCGTAAACGTCATCGGTAATAATGCAACGACCTATGCCTGGCACATTTTCAAAATCGTTAATCATAACAATATGTGGATGTGCAAGATTATACCTCACATCAAATTCTTTTTCAATCATCGTTTCATATTTTTCTATGCCACGATATTGAGGTTTGAGGGTTTTTAGCATTAACCATTTGCCAAACTTTTTGGCGGTATAGACATCATAAAACTCCTCGTCCCATTCAGGTAGAAGTTCTATTTCGGTCCATTTGCTGTTGGTTGAGCTCTCGGGCGTATCCATAATTATTATGAATTCTCAATTACACAATGTTTGATTCACAAAGATAATAAATTGAATTGAAAATAGACAGTTTATGCGATTTTTATTTAAGTTATAGCTATAATTTTAGGTTTTAGAATGAAGATTTGTGATGATTGAACAATCTCTGTTGTTTAGAGGTTGTTATATGTATATTAGCAAAATTTTAGAAAAAAGGACATGTTTTGGAGATGTTTATTTGAGTAAATATACAAAAGTATTTATTATTTTTGCACTTTCAACACATTTACAAATTAATCAATGATAAATCTCACGCCATTTGCACGACCAATTTTCTCTTGTCGAGTGAAAGAATCACTGCGATGGGAGGGAAATTCTGAGCAGGTGCAACGCAATCAACTTGCGTGGCTCATAAAGAGTGCTTGTAACACTCAATGGGGGGAGAAATATCAATATAGCACGATTTCGTGCTATGAAGAGTTTGCTCAAAAGGTGCCGGTAAGTTCTTATGAAGAGCTTTCGCCATGGATTATGAGTCAGCTTGAAGGTAAATGTGATGTGTTGTGGCGTGGACGAATTAATCGTTTCGCTCAATCAAGTGGCACTTCAAATGGGAAAAGCAAATATATTCCTATCACACCTGAGGCATTGAAATTGTGTCATTATAAAGGTGCGAGCCATGCAGTGGCTCAATATTTGTCGCTTAATCCTGAAAGTCGCATGTTCTCGGGGAAGGGATTTGTGCTTGGAGGGAGCTTTGCAAATGAAATTCCAAATTTGCGTGGCGATGCTCGTGTGGGCGATTTGTCGGCTCATCTTATTGATTTAATTCCATCGGCAGCGAATTTTTTTAGGATACCATCGAAAGATATTGCATTGATGGCTGATTGGGAGAAGAAACTTTCGGTTCTTGTTGAAGCTTCGATTAGAGAAAATATAACAAATATATCGGGTGTGCCGTCATGGTTTCTTACGGTGCTTAAAACGGTAATCGAAAAAACCGGGGCGAGGACAATTCATGAAGTGTGGCCCAATTTAGAGGTGTTCTTTCATGGAGGGATAGCATTTGAGCCTTATCGAGAACAATATAATGCTATAACTGATGTGTCAAAGATGCATTATCTTGAAACGTATAATGCTTCAGAAGGATTCTTTGCAGTGCAGAATGCCATTGATGACAAAGCAATGTTATTGCTTCTTGAGGGGGGGGTATTTTATGAGTTTATGCCTCTTGACCAGTTTGATAGCCCAAATCCTCAATTGTTGCCTATTTGGGAAGTTGAGCAAGGACGAATTTATGGTCTTGTGATTTCTTCTTGTAATGGATTGTGGCGTTATGTTATTGGCGATACGGTAAGAATAGAAAGTATTAATCCGGTAAAAATTTCAATTGCCGGACGCACAAAAAATTTCATTAATGCTTTTGGGGAAGAATTGATGGTGCATAATGCCGAAACAGCAATCACAAAAGTGTGTACTGAAATGGGCTGTGCTATCAGTAATTATACGGCAGCACCAGTATATGCAGCCGACAACTCAAAGGGACGTCACGAATGGTTGATTGAATTTGCTATAAAACCTTATGATATGGCGAAGTTTGCTACACGTCTTGATGAATTGTTGCAACAAGAAAACTCAGATTATCAAGCAAAAAGATATAAAAGCATATTCCTTGATGAGTTGACGGTGGTTGTGGCTCGAGATAGATTGTTTGATGATTGGCTTCGTTCGACAGGAAAACTTGGAGGGCAACGAAAGGTGCCACGACTTGCCAATAATCGTCAATTTATTGATTCAATGTTAAAATTAAATTAATCATGAATTGTGATCCACTTATATCAATAGTCGTTCCGGTATATAATGTAGAAAAATATGTGGGAGCTTGTATTGACTCAATACTGAATCAAACGTATAAAAACGTTGAGATAATATTGGTTGATGATGGCTCGACCGATAGCAGTGGAAAAATTTGTGATGATTATGCTCTACGATATAGTAATATAAAAGTTGTGCATCAACAAAACGGAGGATTGAGTGCTGCTCGAAATTCAGGAATTGATATTATGGTAGGAGAATATGTCTCGTTTGTTGATTCTGATGATTTGATTTGTGAGGAATATATAATAACATTGTATAATTTATTGGTAAACACGAGTGCTGATATTTCAACTAGTTCGTTACGCTCTTTTGTCGATGACGAAAATATTCCTAAAAAAAAATCTTTGTCGCCAATAAAGATATTTGAAGATGGGAACGAAGCTGTTAAATCAATGTTATATCAACAGCGAAATATTGATAATTCGGCATGTGGGAAGTTGTTTAAGACTAGATTATTTGAAAATTATCGTTTCCCGTTAGGTTTATTATATGAAGATCTTGCTACAATTCCTTATGTGATACTAAATGCAAAAAGAGTAGTAGTAGCCAGCACTCCAATGTATTTCTATCGCAAGCGTTCAACGAGTATATTAGGTCACTTTTCACTCCGACGCTACGATGTGCTTGATGTAGTGGACGACTTGGTAAAATATATGGAGCAACAATATCCATCAATTGTTGATGCCGCACGTTCTCGCAAGTTTAGTGCAAATATGAATATTCTTTATTTGATGCGTGGAAATGGGATTAGAGATGAAAAGATAATTGCTCGATGTTGGGAAAATATTAAACAACTACGCATTAAAATGATACTCAATCCTCATGTAAGGATTAAAAATAAGATGGGGGCATTGCTTTCGTTCGTTGGACTGAATTTGTTGCTATGGCTATTTGCTCAATTGAATATAAAATCAAATAGAATTAAAAATTAAAAAGACGAAATATATTATGAATCACAGATTTGTTACGTTATTAGTGCTATTGGCAATTGCAAGTGTAGTTAATGCTGCGTCACCCAAGTATGTGTTTTATTTTATTGGCGATGGAATGGGCATGGGTCATGTAATGGCTGCCCAATCATATAATAGAGAAGCACTCAAAAATAATGAGTCTATACTTATGATGCAATTCCCGGTGGTGTCAATGGTTACTACCTATTCTGCCTCAGGGCGAGTAACTGATTCTGCTGCTGCAGGGACAGCTCTATCTACCGGATACAAAACTAATAATGGAATGCTTGGTGTAACACCTGATTCAGTCCCCGTAACATCGGTGGCTCGTTATCTCAAAAACGCAGGCTGGGGTATCGGTGTTGTTACTACAGTTGCTCCCGACGATGCAACACCAGGAGCATTCTATGCTCATCAACCAAGTCGTTCAATGGCGTATGAAATCGATAAACAAATGGCTACTTCGGGTTATGAATTTGTTGCAGGGTCAAAACTTCGTGGCACAAAAGATAAAGAAGGTAAGCCAACTGATATTTATTCTCACTTTGCAAGAAATAATGTATCAGTTGTAAAAGGTTTTGATGCGTTAAAAGGCACCGATTCAAGAAAAGTTGTGTTGCTAAATCCTGATTCAACTGATAGTAATTGTGGTTACACAATCGATTCAATAAAAGGGGTGCTAAATCTTCCGGGAATGACACAAGCTTGCCTTGACCATCTTTTGAAACATTCTTCAGAACAATTCTTTATGATGGTTGAGGGGGGGAATATTGACTATGCTGCACACTCAAATGATGGTGGAGCTGTTGTGAAAGAGATTTTGAACTTCAATCAAGCCATAAAAATTGCATACGATTTTTATCTTGAACACCCCGATGAAACACTTATTGTGGTAACCGCCGACCACAACACAGGAGGACTGGCAGTGCGTTTCGGAGATATATCGCTTGTAGATTGTCAACGCATGTCGAAAGATGAATTTGGGAGTTATACAAAAGCAATTCTTAATTCTCGTCGCATCTACACATGGGACGATATGAAAGTTGAACTAAAAGCTCGTTTCGGATTTTGGGATAAGATTCAAATTTCAGATGCTCAAGAAAGAATTTTGATTGAGAAATTCGAAAATACGTTTAATATGCGAAACTCTGCCGACCAAAAAACTTTATATAACTCATTCAATGAGTTTTCTGTTGAAGTATTTAAGATTATAAATGAAAAGTCGGGTTTTGGTTGGATTGCAACCGGACACACCGGTGATCCTGTCCCATTGTTCGCTATCGGTCGTGGTGCTTATGAGTTTATGGGTGTTCATGATAATACCGATGTACCTAAGAAGATTAAAAAAATAGCATTAGGAGAATAAACGATATGCTTCTGATAGGCGTAGGGTTATTAATCGCAGTTGTGGCTGCATGTAATGTTTGGGTGTTAGGCTCGTGTTGTGGTCGATTGTATGATAACGTAGAAACTGTACCCCACAAGCGAGTAGCGGTGCTGTTAGGCACAAATCCTAAAACAAAAACAGGGAAAATGAACTACTTCTACAAACATCGCATCGACGCAGCAGTGAAATTATTCCAACACGGCAAAATCGATTGTATACTCATAAGTGGAGACAACTCTAAATCTACATATAGCGAACCCGATGCTATGAAGAACGATTTGGAAGCAGCAGGTATTCCAGATAGTGTAATATATCTTGATTATGCAGGATTCTCAACTTATGACTCAATGGTGAGAGCTAAAAAGGTGTTTGGGTTGTCGGAATTTGTGGTTATTTCGCAAGATTTCCATAACCGACGTGCAGTGTATATTGCTCGTCAATATGATATAGATGCTATTGGCTATAATGTGCGAAACACCCTATTCCGTAAATGGTGCATAAAAATGGAATTTCGTGAAATATTGGCTCGAGTGAAAGCGGTGGGCGAGGTTATTATGAACAAGAGACCTCATTTCCTTGGCGAACCTATTGAAATAAAATAAGGGAACTTTTATAAATTGCATTGTGAAGATTTATGAATTTTATTTGAGCAGATTTTTGTTTTTTGTAGAATGAGCATGGCGAGCTATGCGATTGGAACAAAGGGAAAAAGATGCCAAAGAAAATCATAAAGCACACAAAAAAGCTGTTCCCGACAACAAATGTTTAACTCATTCGTGGAATTTATAGAAATTCCCATAACT
Organism: uncultured Muribaculaceae bacterium; assembly: GCA_904502025.1. Lineage (GTDB taxonomy): Bacteria > Bacteroidota > Bacteroidia > Bacteroidales > Muribaculaceae > RGIG4079. Next base: position 1,463 of record CAJGDJ010000020.1, on the reverse strand, counting down.
ATATGCAGAATTGCTATGAGATTAGAACGATTTGAAAAGGCTCACAACTTTGCCTATGAAATGGCATTGAAAGAAATGAAAGTTGGCATCGTTCGATTTGCTGATAAAAGTAATTGACTCCATCACAGAATCTATTGAGAAAAAAATGAAACAAGAAATTCAACTCAACGCTCATAACAAGCAAGAATACCCTCCTATGCACACTGCCGAGCATTTATTGAACGGAACTATGGTTAAGATGGTTGGGTGTAAGCGTTCGCGTAATGCTCATATTGAACGCAAAAAGTCAAAATGTGATTATCCACTTGCTCAACCGCTCACTCCTGAACAACTTCAAGAGATTGAAAACACAATTAATGGTGTAATTGCTCAAGATCTTCAAGTTTCTTTTGAATTTATTCCTGCAGGCAAGGCTGCGGAAATTTATGATTTAGAGCGATTGCCTAATGATGTGTCAGAAATGTTGCGAATTGTTCATATTGGAGATTATGATGCGTGTCCTTGTGTGGGAACTCATGTTGAGCGAACTTCTCAGATAGGACGCTTTCGCATTTCAAGTTCGCGTTATCAAGATGGGGTGCAAAGAATAGTTTTTAGATTAGGGGAATAAATAATAAGAAACACAAAGTGTAAGATTGTAGTATTTTTTAATATATTCCTTTATATAATAATGAGTGAAAAATGGTTGCAGCTATAAAGTTGTGACCATTTTTTTGAATATTGTGCCAAGTATAGGTTTTTTACGTAAAAGAAAGCTAAAAACATGTTTTATAACATAAATTTTTTCAATAGTTAAGTTATTGAGACGCAGGTGGTTGATGTAAAAATGGGTAAAAATACCCCAAAAATAGTTATAAAAATATTTGGAGGATAAGAGTAAAAGGTGTAACTTTGCACTCGCTTTTGAGAACGAAGCCCACGGTGGTGGGGAAGCGAAGGGGACAGGTTAAAACCTGTTAATTTTTTTGACAAAATTTTGTGGAATCAAAAAATGGTTGTATCTTTGTAAAGATTTCGGCTCGCGAAAAATCGAGTGTCAGAAGCAGACGAACATTGAAAAAATTACAATAAGACGAAGTAGTACAAGAGAAAGGGTTCTACTGAAAAGTAGAAAACATCTCTGTCAATTTCAAAGCCAAGCAAATAATCCGGCTAAGGTTTACTCAATCTTGTTAAAACAGATTAAAGAATACAATATTTAATCTAATTTATTTTTAGAAAAAAAGAATAAAAAAGATATTAACAACGAAGAGTTTGATCCTGGCTCAGGATGAACGCTAGCGACAGGCTTAACACATGCAAGTCGAGGGGCATCGGGGTTATAGCTTGCTATAACCGCCGGCGACCGGCGCACGGGTGAGTAACACGTATGCAACCTGCCCGTTGCAGGGGGATAAGCGGAAGAAATTCCGTCTAATACCGCGTAATATGGGGAATAGGCATCTTTTTTTCATTAAAGATTT